>CAZUXX010000595.1:0-2850 GCA_964624215.1 uncultured Planctomycetaceae bacterium | reverse complement strand
GTCACTGACGTTCTCCAGCCAGACTGTCTGCCAGATGCCGGTCACGGGTGTGTACCAGATCGCGTGTGGATCGCGGACCTGCTTGCCACGCGGCTGCGACCGGGAGTCGGTGGGATCCCAGACACACACAAGGATCTCCCGTTTGTCGGAGTGTTCGCCGTCGGAGGGAGCGGCCTCGTCACCTGCTGGTGAGAACCGGGCCGCCTGTGTGATGTCGAACGAGAAGGGATCGTATCCCCCTTTGTGAGAGCCGACGTAATTTCCGTCGACCCAGACATGAGCCAGCCAGTCGACAGCGCCGAAATTGAGTCGGAGCCGGGGGCGATTGAAGGACGCGGGGAGCGAGACTTCCGTGCGGTACCAGAGTAGGCGGTCCTCCCCGACTCGGCGTTCGAGTCCGGAGAGCATCGACTCGGGACAGAAGGGGACCACAATGCGTCCATCCCAATCCATCGGTCGCACCTTGGCCAGCCGCTCGGGATCGGTGATGTCTCCGACGTTCGCTACGGATGTGATGGCGTAGTCCCAGTGGCCGTTGAGATTGATCCATGAGTGCCGCGTGAGCTGCGGACGGGGGTATTCCGGTAGCGGATTTGCGGGGTCGACGTCGGCGGCGAAGCGGGTGACAAGACGGCCGGGTGATTCACGTCGGTCGTTGTGAACGACCACCTCGGCGCGGTGGATCGTACCGGCGAAGGGGGCGGGCGCTTCGTACTCCCCAACGGGTGAGATGCGGTCGCGTCCGACGTCGAGTCCGTCGGTCGGTTCGCTGGGGATGCATCCTCCGGCGTTTCCCTGGGCGACGATGGTCTTGTCGACCTTGAGTGTGAGGCGTCCGTCGCGGGCCAGCATCGCCCGCACGACGACCCGGGCTCCGGGCTCGGGCACTGGCGCGGAGATTGTCGTCGCCTCCCCCCGCATGCGGGTTGTCCACCGCAGTTCACCGTCGGCGACGTAAACGGCGTAGCCGGAACCGGCACCGCCGTGGGCCAGCAGGACACCCGGTCGGGAGTGTGGTTCGCCGGGGAAGGTCGCTTCGATCAGCACCTCGATCGCGGATTTCGCGACGGGAGGTGACTGCGAGGCGTCCAGCTGCGTATCGCCATCCAGCCGGGTCACGATGCGGTCCCACTCCCGCGTGATGTACTTGTTGCCAGTCGGCAGTGTCGGCATGCTGCTTCGCCAGGCCAGCAGTTTGTCCCGCAACTGAGTCGCAATTTCGGGAAAGTCTCCCGCCACGTTGAGGAACTCGCGTTCTGACGCGGAGAGGTCGTACAACTGCATCCAGCTGCCGTCGTCATTGACGAGCAGCTTCCAGTGGCCGTCACGAATGGCGAGATTGGGGCTGCGGTCGATCGGTACGGCCGGACGGGGCTCCGTATCGTCACGTCCGTACTCGAAGAAGAGGGGCTTCGGGCGCCCCACGGGATTCCCCAGCAGAACGGCCGACCGGTTGACTCCGTCGAAGTACTCCGAAGCGGTCGAGGTCACCCCCTGATCCATCAGGCGGGCCCCCAGATCGATTCCGCACATTTCCGAGAGTGTCGGAAACAGATCGATACTGGCGACAACGCTCTGGCGATCGACCGCTCCGGAGGGAACGTGTCCGGGCCAGCGGATAATGAACGGCATGCGAATGCCTCCTTCGTAGAGGCTCCACTTCCGGCCGCGAAATCCGGCGGTCGATCCCGGTGCATCAATCCCCTGCTGCGCGTAGCGGGGCCAGGCGGTGGGACCGTTGTCACTGGTCACCACGACGATGGTGTTCTCGGCGAGGCCGAGTTCGTCGAGTCCTGACAGGACTCGGCCGATCTGCCGGTCGACCTCTGTCAAGACTGCGAAGAAGGCAGCCTCTTCGTCGCTCGCGGCCGATTTGCGGAATGCTTCAGCGGAATCGGGAGCAGGCTGGAAGGGGTCGTGAACGTCATCGAGCCACAACTGGACATAGAAGGGGCGTTTGTGATTTTCCCTGATGAATTCCAGGGCATGATCGACATGCAGGCGAGTCAGTTCGTGCCGCGGGGCGCGCGTGATGGTCCCCTGCCCCAGCTTTTCGCTTTGTTCGGAAAGACCGCCCGGGGGAAGGATCCGGTCTCCGAGTCCTTCGAACGAGGTGATCGATTTGTCGAATCCGTACTCTTTTGGCCAGGGGGCGTCATCCACATCGCGGCCCCCGCCCATGTGCCACTTTCCGAAATGGCCGGTGGCGTACCCGGACTTCTGGAAGGTTCGTGCGATGGTGGGGACGTCGGGGGAGAGGTAATCCCTCATCCCGCGGGCCGCATTGCGTTCGCGGCTGGCAAGATAAGAGTGGATCAGATGCCGCGACGGATATTGCCCGGTGGTGATGGCGACGCGTGATGGCGAGCAGATTGGTGAGGCGACGTAGAAGTTGGTGAGTCGGAGGCCCTGTTGCGCCAGGCGATCGACGTGCGGCGTTTCGGGATACCGCTTGAGTGCTTCGGTCGCCGGATGCTGCCCCTGCGGAAGCGGGCCGAGATCGCGAAAGCAGCTGAAATCACCAAAGCCGAGGTCGTCAACGAGAATCAGCAGAACGTTGGGGGCGGCCACGACGGGCCGGTCGGCGCAGACGAGAAGTAACCCCGCCACCGTGCAGAGGAGAAGTCGCATTGTTTACCGGGACGATGTGAGTTTTCGGAGTCGGCGAGAATGCCGGTGCGACCGCGAACGGGTCTGAACGACCTGCCGAATCTGTTCTGCGCGGACCGCGAGTGAAGCGCGGCTCGCGGCAGAGTCAGCATCTCCGTAGCGTACCTCAACGTACTGCTCGTACCAGCCTGCAAGTTGACGACAAATTTCAAGTTCGTCGTGCTCCCCTGCCCGCAACCG
>CAZUXX010000594.1:0-2852 GCA_964624215.1 uncultured Planctomycetaceae bacterium | reverse complement strand
GGTAGCAGGTGGGTCCCGGGTTGTATCGGCTGAGGGGTGTGCCGCAGTGGCAGCGCCTGGGCGGATGCTGTTCGGGTGCCCGGCCTTGCTTGCGGGGGGCGGGGATGATGGTGCGGTCCCGTCGGGTGGGACGGGCCCGCCCTTCGATGTCGTGGGTGCTCACACGACCATCACCTCCCACAACGCATAGTGCACCCGCTGGGGGCGCACTGGTGGAACAGTGGCAAGTTACACCAGTGTGAGTATGACTGTCAACGTTCTTCGTCTTGCGGCTGGGCCGTTTCCGGCGGCAAGGTGGCCTTGCTGCATGACTGGACAGGTGGCGCCCCGTATGCTTGCCGACAGTCCGGCGAAGACATGACGAGAGGAGACGGAGGATGGCGCGGATCGCGATCATCGATGGCCGCCGCTACCGGCTTACCGATAGCAGCGACAAGCCTCACCCTGACGAGAGCAACATCATGCTCAACCTGACCAGTCACGGCAAGATCGTCCACTTCACAGCGGTGGGCGACGACGGCAAGACTCGGCGGGTAGCGCTCAACGTCGCAGCCGTCACCACGGTCGAGTTCGTAGATGAGGCGACGGAGTGAGATCTGGTGGTTAGCCGAGGATGTAGCAACCGCAGCAGACGGAGCATCTGGTCGGAAACAGGTGCGCAGCTCATCCCAGAACCATGAGTATACGAACATGCATTCGATACCCGCAGGTCGTCCGACCTACTCACATTCGCATGGGTGTCTCCATACTGACTGGGCGCGACCTGGTCCGACTGTGTGACTCAACGTAACGACATTCCGAACCTGCCACGGGCTCCGGCCGACCAACATCCTGTGAGACCCGCCGGTCCGTGGGCGATCGACAAGCTGGGTGTGCTAAATGCCTACCTTTGGACGTTCTCCAAGGCCTGCAATGGCGCCCAGCGTGGCTATCGGCCGTATGAATGGTGGTATGTCGACGCCATGGCCGGTCCCGGCGTGAATGTTCTCGACGATGGCCACCGCTTCCCAGGTTCTCCTCTGATCGCCAGCTCCATCGGGGCAGGTCAGGCGTACCCGCCGGCGGCAGGTCTGGCACTCGCCGACGAGAGGATCGAGAACGTTCGGGCGCTTCGACAGCGACTCTCAGACGACGGGAGAGCCAACATTTTCAGGGCCGACGTCAACCGCGACCCTGAAGCTGTTTTGGCACCTGTTCCCCGAACCGCCCCAACGATCGCCTTCTTCGACCCCGAAGGGTTCGACGTCGCCTGGAGCACCCTCGGGTCGTTTGCTCGATGGAAGCGGCCCGGCCTGACGAAGGTGGAGCTCCTCGTGATGCTGCCCACCCATGTCGGGATGCTTCGGACTCTGTTTCTGGAGCAGAACCAGCCGGAATGGGCTGAAGAGAAGTGGGATCGTCTGTTCGGACCTCTTGACTGGCGAGCCGTGTATCAGGCTCGTCGATCCGGCGAACTCACGGCGTCACAGGCACCGGTGGAGTTGGTTGACCTGTTTCGGCAGGGCATGACCGAAGACCTGGGCTATCAATACACGCTGCGGCGGCGAGTACCCGCAACCGACACCGTCCGATACTGGCTTCTGTTCGCCACGGACTCACCTGCGGGTGAGCGGATCATGGACCACGCCATGAGGCGTGTCTTCTACGGCCAAGAGGTCCTACCCTTTTTCGGCACGGACGATCTCGACTATCGATGACGTCGACGGCATCTGATCCCACGTCCGGCCGTCGAGCTCACGGCCGCCGGCCTTCGGCGTGAACCCACCCCACTGCTTGAAGAAGAACGGAACGTCGGCGTTGATACACCGGTCGCGCAGGTCGCGCACCCAGTCCACCTCGATCGATCGATGGTTAGGCCCCGACTCACCGCCGACGATGACCCACCCGATCCCGTCGAACTCCAGGGACGGCAGCGGCCCCAAGAGCGGCTCGAGCGATAGGAATCGCACAGGGACGTCGATCTTTCTCAGGTAGTCGGCTCGGAACGTATAGCGATCGTTCTCGATCGACGTTCCGATCCAGATGTTCTTCGGAATCGATCGTCCGTCAAGATGATCCATCGCTCGCTGAGGCCGCTTCGTCAAGACCTGGAAGGTGTGTGCGGCTGCCTCAGTCATGACCTGGAAGATGCGGTCAATGAACCAAGCGGGGACCTCCGGGTGGAACAGGTCGCTCATCGAATTGACGAACACGAGCCTCGGTCGCCGCCATCTGAGAGGCTCGTCGATCTTGTCCTCGTGCAGAGTGACGGCGAAACCGTTCCGATACCTGTCGTTGCCCATGGCGTTGAGACGCTTGGCCAGCCGCTCGGCGTAACAGTTGTCGCATCCGGGAGAGACCCGATCACAGCCTGTGACAGGATTCCAAGTCTCCTCGGTCCATTCGATCGCTGACTTACCCATCAGTGGCCCTCTTCTCGAACGTCCGTTCGATGATTGGTTTTCGCGACTTTAGGTCGGTGGGTCCTGCCGTCCGTGGCATTTTGAACCTCCGCCTTGGAACCTTCGCTGCCGACGGCGGCTACCGCAAACCTCACCGGTCCACTCCCCTTCCGCATCCTGGGCACACGCCGTCGTATACCCGGCCCCGCCGCGGGCAGCGGTTCGTCCAGCATTGGGGACGTCTCGTGGTCGTCGTGTTGTCGATCGGCTTCCGATAAGCGCCAAACTGCTGTCCGCACGAGGCGCAAGTCGTCCTGTCGAGCGCCTGAGGGAACGCCCTGGAAGGGCAGTCGGGGTTCCAACATTGCGGGCCGGACGGTGTTTCTTCCCGGGCTTCCCTGGGGCTCATGGACCGCTCGAGCTGGTGGGACCAGTCGGAGATCCAGGCGTCGATGCGGGCCCGGACTTTGT
>CAZUXX010000593.1:0-2853 GCA_964624215.1 uncultured Planctomycetaceae bacterium | reverse complement strand
AATTCGCGGGGCCGTCCGCGTCCGGGGTCCGCCGGCAGACGATCAGTCCTGCTTCCAGTCTCGCCACAGCCAGCGGAGCGAGTCCGGCAGCAGCACCCCACCATGAATCCCGTTATGTCCGCCCGAACCGTACACGAACTGGTAATCATATCCCGCAAACTTCAAAGCAGCTGCCATCTGCTGATTCGCCAGCGGCCAGTTGCCGTGCTGATTGTCCAGGTCTCCTGAACCATCCTGCAGAAAGACCCGCAGTGGTTTCGGCTCCGCCTTGCGGATCACCGCCGGATACACGTGCCCGCCCCGGATGTTCACAAAACTTCCGACGTGACTGATCACCTTCCGGAATGCATCCGGCCGCTCCCACGCCACCGTAAAGGCACAGATCCCTCCCGAACTGATCCCGCAGATTGCCCGCATCTCCGGATCCTCAGTCAGACGATAGTCTTTACCGACCGTCGGAAGGATCTCTTCGAGCAAGAACCTGGCGTACGCATCTGACAGGGTGTCGTACTCGAAGCTGCGATTCTCCGGCCGCGGCTGCCATCCGGGCTTCTCCGGCAGCTTTTCCTTCTTGTGTCCCGGATCGATGAAGATGCCAATGGTCACCGGCATCTCCCCCTTGTGGATCAGATTGTCGAACACGATCGGCACGCGGAACTGACCCGTCTCGCTCACGTAGGCATGGCCGTCCTGGAAGACCATCACTGCCGCCGGATTCGAACCGTCGTACTGATCCGGCACATACACCCAGTAACGGCGAATCGTTCCCGGAAAAACCTCGCTGTTGTCGAAGACGTGCTCGGTCACCTTGCCCTTCGAAACCCCCTCCTGACGATGTGAGTCGGCCGTCAGCGTCTCCTCATCCGCGTGGCAAACCGCCAGGGGAATCAGGCAGGCGGCGGCAACGAGCAGGCTGCGTAGCATGGTGGACGTCCTCGGAGTCGTTCAGAAGAAGAAAAAGCCCGCCCTCAGACGGGCCCCGGGCCACGGTCAGGGCAGCTCCTGCCCACCCGCAACGGTCGGAAATCACATCGCGACACAAGCGGCAGCTTAATCCGCGAACAGGGCGTCGACGAACTCATCGGGCGAGAACAGTTCCAGATCGTCAATCTGTTCCCCCACGCCCACGTACTTCACCGGGATCCCCATCTGCTGGCGAATCGCCACGACGACGCCCCCCTTGGCGGTACCATCGAGCTTCGCCAGCACGATCCCCGTGCAGTCCGCCGCTTCGGTGAACTTCGTCGCCTGTGAAAGCCCGTTCTGTCCGGTCGTCGCGTCAAGCACCAGCAACGTTTCGTGTGGAGCCCCCTCCAGACGTTTGCCGATCACGCGGTGAATCTTCTGCAGCTCCTCCATCAGGTTCTGATGCGTCTGCAGACGGCCCGCCGTATCGATGATGGCGACGTCGGCTCCCGTCTCGATCGCCCGGTCGACCCCCGCGTAAGCCACACTGGCCGGGTCGGCCCCCGGATCCTTGCGGACAATCTCGCAGCCCAGCCGGCTGGCCCACATCGTCAACTGCTCCACCGCCGCTGCACGGAAGGTGTCCCCCGCCGCCAGCACGACCTTCTTCCCCGCCTTCTGCAGGAAGTTGGCCAGCTTCGCAATCGACGTCGTTTTCCCGACACCGTTCACGCCGCACACCAGAATCACCGTCGGCCCCGACTCAGCCATCCGCAGTGGAGACAGCGGATTGCCCGGATCCCAGTTGCAGTCCCCCGAACCGCGGAGAATCTCCTTCAGATTCGTCCGCACCACATTCCAGACATTCTCCGGCTGAACCGTACGGCCCCCGAAATCCTTGCGCAACTGCTCGACGATCTGGCTCGCCGCTGCGACTCCCATGTCCGTCGTAATCAGCCCGCGATGAAACTCTTCGAGCTTCTCTTCATCAAGAATGACTCCCTGTTTGAAGAGATCGCGAACGTCCGTCCGGAGGACATCCTTCGTCTTCTTCAGAGCGCCGCGAAGCTTGCCAAATAAACCCATCAGTGAAACCTGTCACGCCGCAGAGGCGGCCTGCCTTGAACGGGAGAAAAAGAGCATTCCGGACGATACCGCCGCCCGCTCCGTTTTCAAGGTCGACGTCATCGACACCGATCCGCTCTCTTCCCCCTCTGCTCCCAACCCGATCCTCCAACGCGCAGAACCGGCCAACACTCCCCCATTGTTCGACCGCGCTCGACCCGCGGCCAGTCTCACCACAAGGCGGCTTGACGCCAAAACGGGGACGAACGATATTGGCCCCGCCATCGCAGATCCGTGCTCAACCCGCGCGGCTGCTGCTCGACTGAGCCGAAGTGGCGGAATCGGCAGACGCGCTGGATTCAAAATCCAGTGTCCGCAAGGACGTGTGGGTTCGAGTCCCACCTTCGGCACTTTCCACGTTGTAGCGACCGGCGCAATCCGCACCCCTCGCCACTTGCAGCGGCGCAGGACTCGCTTTTCAGTGCGCAGGGCTTCCTCTAGGATTCGCCCGCACCACCACGCAGTCAGATCTGCAGTATGCCAATCGCGGCCGCGAGCCGCTCAAGGGAGTCAACATGTCGGAGCAGAAGTCGAGCAATATCACCTGGCACGATCATGCCGTCGCGTCCGAAGACCGCGAAAAGGCATTGGGGCAAAAGGGAGCGGTCCTCTGGTTCACCGGGCTCAGCGGCGCCGGCAAGAGCACGATCGCCAACACCGTCGACCACAAGCTCCACGCCAGCGGAAAGCACACCTATCTGCTCGATGGTGACAACATCCGCCACGGGCTGAACAAGAATCTCGGCTTCTCCGCCGAGGATCGCGCCGAGAACATCCGCCACATCGGGGAAGTCGCCAAGCTGTTCGCTGACGCCGGACTCA
>CAZUXX010000592.1:1525-2864 GCA_964624215.1 uncultured Planctomycetaceae bacterium | reverse complement strand
TTCTCCCCCGGCCCCGTCGTAGACCAGCCGTGCGTCCGCCACCGCGACGCACTGGAGGCGGCGTCTGATCATGACTGCACCCCATTCGGTCAACTCGATGGTGCGGGGTTCGACGCGACGAGTTCCGGGAAGGCGAACCGTGGCAGGGTGGGAAGCGTCGTCGAAGTCACCGGCGGTGATGGTTGCTATCTCGGCGGTGGTCGCGGTCGCCTCGGCGAGTGCCCATGCTGCGGCTCTACGGTGGTCGCTGTGGCGCGTCGTGAATGTGGCGGACCGTGCCAGGATGATCTCTGGTGCCTGGAGTGGGCGGGTGCTGTCGATCGTGGGATCTCCGACGTCACACCCGAGTTGGCGAGCGGTCCGAAACAGGGCCCGGAGGGTGACACGGCGGAAGTACCGGGTGGCGTCGGACGGTGATTCACCGGCTCGGGTCGGGGCATCCACGAAGCCACGGCAGACCGCCTCGTCGACTGCCTCCATATCGCTGATGCCCTGGACGTCGAGGCGCCGAGAGAACCGCATGGCAATCTCGGTCATTCGTGCCACGGTCTGATCGGTGAACACCTCCTCGGACGCCCACCTGGCGACGACTTGCTCCAAAACGCTGGCGGCCTTCATGGTCTCCCCCCAGCGAGGATCGTCAGTACACCTTCGAGGTCAGCTGCGATCGCCTGTCGATGGTTGGTCAGTGCCTTGACCTGGCTGGTGAGTTCGTTGCGAACTCGATTCAGGGCCCTCTCGACGTTCCGGATGGAGCCGAGGCCTCGTTTGGCTTGGCCAATCATCTCGTCGAGCGCCTCGGGGTCAACGCCGTTGGCTCCGTCCTTCGACCGTGAGGCCTGGACCGCCATCACTCGAGCAAGGGCGTAGGCGACGTCGAGCACGGCTGGGTCTCCTTCCGCTGGGAAGCAGACGGCCAGTCCTTTCGATCCGACTGCTCCCAGCGTCCCGCCATTCCGCAGACCGGCGGGCATCCCTTCTGCGAAAGCGCAGACCACGAGTACGGCGTCGGCGTCGCGGGCGTCCACGACAGCATCCACCAGCGCCTCAGCGGCTTCGGCCGACATTCCGGCAGCGGTGCGCTTGAGCTCGACAGCTACCCGAGCCGACCGGGAGCCTTCGGAGATGTCGACTAGGTAATCGCCCTTCTTGGAACCACCGTTGCCTGGTCGGTGCCGCACATCAGCCAACACGCCGCCGCGTCGACTGGCTGCTACTGCCAGATGGTTCTCCACTGCCGTCTCGTAGTCGAGCCCGCCAGAGGGCGACTTGTCGCGCTGCTCAGTAGCACCGCGCAACCAACCGAGTGCGGTTGAAGCAGCCGTCAATTGACTCACCG
>CAZUXX010000592.1:0-1515 GCA_964624215.1 uncultured Planctomycetaceae bacterium | reverse complement strand
CCGGGCATCACCATGCCCGTGCTCTCGGGGACCAAGACCAACGCCCTGCACGGGCTGTCGACGCGCCGCCGGATGCGCGCGGGCGAGGTCGTCCTGGTCGATCTGAGCGGTGTCTACAAGCGCTACCACATCAACATGGCGCGGACGTTCTCGATCGGTGAACCGGCGCCCGTGAGGATCTCGCTGACAATCCCCGCCAGGTCGACGTCGGAGGTGGCCCCCGCCACTGCTTCTCTCACCTGGTCAGGCATCGACCGGATCTGATCGGAGACCGTGGTGGCCAACTTGTCGGTATGAGCGCTCAGCCGATCCCCGGCGGTCGACGCCATGGCGCCCAGGTGTTGCATCGACGCGGAGAGCCGGTCGTGAAGCTCGCCAAGCGCCGTCACTAGGGAATCGCGCACGTCGCCCAGAGCAGCCTGTTCGGCGCTCTGGTCTATCCGTCGAGCGGTATCTAAGCCCAGGTGAAGCAGCCGCGCTGCCTCACCTGGGCGGTCTGGCGGGTGCACTGGCTCGAAGTACTCGGCCAGCGACCGAGAAGAGACGGTCAAGGACAGTCGGACCTCGCCGTTTGAGACGCGAACCGGTTCGGAAGCGACGGTGGTCATTTCGCACCTCCCAACATCACGGCGAGGACGAACTGGTGGTGGCGGGCAAGGCCGGCGTATCGCCGCAGCGAAGGCGGCACCGCCAGGTACCTCGCCTCCAACTCGTCGAGATCTGACTCGAGGTCCCGGTCGTCGTCGGTGTAGCCGAACACTTCTAGGAGGATGTCCCCCGACAGGTCCAAGTAGGCATCTACCAGGTCCGCGTCAGGGTCATGGTCGGGCAGGTTTGTTGCGTACATGGCAACTCCCATCTCTATGGCCGCTGTTGGCGGCGAGTCCGTCGGGGTTCCTGGGTTGTCTGCCTGGTCCGAGAGGGCCGGCGATAGGTTGTCAATGAGCACTGTGGGGGTGGATTCGCGAATCCCAGTTGGATCCGGGGACAGATTCTTCCTGGCGATGCCCAACGGGCTTACGCCGCTTTGCGGAACATCCCTTCGTGCGCCTGGCGCCACTCAGCCAGGACCACGGCGTTGTGAACGAGCATCCACATGAACAGGTCGAACTCGTGGGCGAGGGCACTGAAAGAGCGCGCCCGGCCGCCCTGTCCCGACTGGTTCTTGAGGTGGTTGAACGTGGACTCGATATCGCTGCGGATACCGACGGCGGCGGTCATGAGCTTGTACTGACCGACGGGGATCGGTCGGAGGTAGTACGCCAATGCCACCGAGTTGCTCCGGCCCGGAACCTGGAACGGTTCGTTGAGCGTCACCGAGAACCGATGCGGTCCGCGTTGGCAGGGCAACTCGGCGTCGATAACGAACAGGTATGTGCCGTCGGGTCGCAATTCACGCCGGACGTCGCGGTGGCGGACCCAATCGCCATACACCACGCCGTCATTCGTCGGCACCAAGTCCCACATCATCCCCACGTTCATCCCAATCGTGTGTTCGCACCCGTCGAGAAGCAT
>CAZUXX010000591.1:0-2880 GCA_964624215.1 uncultured Planctomycetaceae bacterium | reverse complement strand
CACTACCTGAACTACTTCGAAGTCGCCCGGACCGAACTCTTCCGCGCTCTGGGAGGGAATTACCGGCTGATGGAGGAGCGGGGATACCTGCTCGTCGTCGTCAAGGCGACGATTAACTACCACCGCCCGGCCCGGTATGACGACGTGTTGACGGTCCGCTGTCGGGTGAACCGGCAGACGGCGGCAAAGCTGATTCATGGATACGAGGTGCGCCGCGATGACGAGCTGCTCACCTCGGCCGAGACCGTGCTGGCCTGCGTCGACCGTCAGGGGCAAGTGCAGAGGCTCAGTGACGAAATCCTGTACGGGGCACCCGGCCTGTCACCGGGATAACGAACTCTCGAGGGTTCACCGCCAACCCCGCCACGAGCCCCTTGGCTGTGGGTCAGGAAACCTGACCTTACCGGACCGTTTGCTCTGGCACCGCATCATCGGCGACGGGATCAGGCAAAGGGCGATGACTGGAGAACGGCTTCTCTTCTCCGCGCAACAGTCGCCGAATGTTGTCCCGGTGGCGAAAGACGACCAGCAGCGGAATCGCGATGCTGAAGCCGGTCAGGCTCCACGTCTCTTCCGAGAAAGGATTGGGCTGAAGCAGAATCAGCTGAGCTGCGGCCAGCGCGGCCGCTGCGACCATCGAACTGAGTGACACGATCCGCGTGATGGCGAACGTCAGTACGAAAGCCGCAAAGGCGACGCCGGTTCCCAGAGGGGCCAGCACGACGATGACCCCCAGTGATGTTGCCACTCCTTTCCCGCCGCGGAACCCGAGCCATAGCGGGTACATGTGCCCCAGAATGGCTGCCATGCCGCACAGAACCTGCAGATGCCCCTGACCGGTTTCGACCCCGGCAAGGGTTGGCAAGAGAGCAGTCCCGGCCAACCCTTTGAGCGCATCGAGCACGAGAACCAGGACGCCCCATTTCATTCCCAGGACGCGGCCGGCATTGGTCGCGCCGATGTTGCGACTTCCCTCGGTGCGCAGGTCAACCCCCCGCATTCGACCAACCAGCAGGCCGAACGGGATTGATCCGCAGACGTAAGCCGCCAGTATCGCGAAAACTGCGGCCAGGGGATGTTCAGGCATCAGTGGTTGCCGCGGTTGCGGTTTACTCCCCGGCCTCGGCGGCAGCGGTGGTCTCGGTCTCCTGGGCCGTCCCGGGATCCTGCGGATAGAGCAGCAGGCGGTCGTGGGCGAGCAACAGCAGGTCGTCCCGTCCATCCCCGGTCACATCGGCGATGTGAATCTCGCGAGGCTGCATTCCATCCGCTCCCCCACCCCGGAAACTCTTTGACTCGAACACCTTGAAGTGCAAAGCCCCCTTCAGGGCCGGACCTGGCAAGACGGCGACCAGATCAATCGAGTGGTTGGCATTGTCGATGACCGCCAGGTCCGCCCGGCCGTCTCCGTTGAGATCGCCGGCCGCAAGGTCGACCGGAAACGCGTCCTCGCGATCCGGCTCGAACGACGCCAGCTCTTCAATCCGTGGATCGGTCTGCCCCATGTAGAGCACTGCAAAGCGGCTGCCTCCGAACAACAGCAGGTCCTTCCGGCCATCGCCATTGAGATCGGCAACCTCAAGAGACTGGTAATCGAACGAGGGGAGGTCGATTTGCCGCCACGGTTGATAGACCTCCTCGGAAAGTCGGTAGATCCTCAGCTTCCCGACCCCGGAGTCAACCAGCACGATCTCCTCTCCCTCCTCGCCATCGACATCCAGCATCGCTGTCCCGGTGATTCTGGCTCCCGAGCCGGTGGCATTGTACTGGTCAAGAACTTCCCAGCGACCATCGTCGTCGAGCTTCATGCGGCGGGTGAAGTTCCCCTGCGAGATCAGCAAGAGCCCCTCCGGTCCGGGACGACTGAAGATTGCCCCGGACCTGAGGTCGCTGATCTGCACTCCGCCACTGCCCGACTGGGCTCGCGGAATTCCCTGTTTGTCAGTCACCAGCAGTTGGGGAGTCCGGCCAAGCTTCGTCGTGATCCACAGATCCGGGCGGCCATCAAGGTTCGCGTCAACAAGTGTCAGCTTGTCGGCATCGCGGGCGTCGGTCTGAATCTCCACCTGGGTCTGGTCTTCGCCGAAGATGTACGGCCGGGGATCTCCCTCAGCCGGATAGCTGATCGCCTTGAGCAGCAGCGTCGCGCTGGATCGCCCCTGCTTTTCGCGAGTGATATAGACGATCTCGGTCACCGAATCGCCGTTGAGGTCTGCAATCTCGAAGGCGGAAAAGTCATCCTCGATGGGCAACGCCCGGGGGAACGTGACCCGCCCGTCTTCGAAACGACAGACGCCAAGCGTCTTTTCCTTCGGGCTGAACACGACGATTTCGGCGCGACCGTCATGATCGAGGTCCGCCATCCGCAGTTGCTCGACCCCCAGATAACTCGCATAGGGAGTCCCCAGGTCGAGCCCCCCTTCCTTGTGCTGGCGGTAGGCGATCAACTGGGCCGACTCCGGATCGGAGACAACCACGTCCACCAGTCCGTCGCCGTCAATGTCTCCGATAGCGAATTCGCGACTGCCCGCCCCCTTCACACCGATTCCGTACAGGATCGGGCGGTTCTCCGGCTGATCCTCACTGGCCTGGGGGCGATGGATCCGGTTGACGCTCACCCGCTTCGTCTTCGAATTGATCGCGAGAATTTCCTTCACCGAATCCCCGTCGATATCCGCGACCGTCACGCCGAAGGGGTCGTTGATTTCCAGCCGATACTCGGGCCCCAGTGTTCCCTGCGCCGTCTGCAGACGCACGCAGATCTGCCGCCCGTCTGGGATGTTGGCAGTGAAGAACAGATCATAGCGGCCATCGCCGTCGAGATCGGCAGCAAACGCCAGACGCAGGGAATCGTCAGTGTTACGGCTGGCCCGGACAGAG
>CAZUXX010000590.1:0-2889 GCA_964624215.1 uncultured Planctomycetaceae bacterium | reverse complement strand
AAAGCATTCATCGTGCTCTGCCACGACCTGGGAGGTGGCGGCGTCAAGGTGCGGCCCAACGGGCTGCCGCAGGGAGTCCCCGAGGAGAAGACGCTCACGCAGATCGGCGAGTCACTCCAGGAAGTGGCGCAGTTCGCGGCCGAGCATGGAGTCGAGGTGCGACTGGAAGTTCACGGACGGGGCACCGATGAGCTGTTTCGCATCCGCAAGATCATGGAAGTTGCCGATCATCCCGCCGCGGTCGTCTGTTGGAACTGCAACCCGACCGACCTCAAGGGTAATGGGCTCGAGGAGAATTTCAGGATGGTGGCCGACCGAATCGGTACGGTGCATATCCACGACTTGCGGCGGGACAACTATCCCTGGAAGCAGCTGTTCTCGCTCCTGAAGGAGACCGGCTTTCGTGGCTGGACACTGATCGAAGACGGCCGGCAGCCGGATGATGTCCTGGCTGCGCTCAGAGAGAACCGCGAGATCTGGCAGCGGCTCGTGAGTGAGGCGTAGAGCCCTGCCTCACTCCGCGGGACCGTGTCCACGCGTTCGCCACCGAGGAGGGGCGAGACTGCAAATTGTGCAGTTTCGCCCCGGTTTGCTGTAAGTCAGACATTTCCTGAAAGGCCCCGGGAAACCCCTTGACCTCCCGCCAGCCTTCCGTATGGTCGGGCCCTGCCCGCCCCCTGTGTGCCTCTGGAGGCCGTTCGACGTGGGGCAGGCAGGACGTGACCGACCGGTCGGATCAACGGTGCAGATCCCTCAACAGTGTCGTGCTCTCTCGGAGTAGGCGACACCGTCCGAACCCCGGATCATGCGCCCGACGTCAGGTCCGCTCCGCTGAATGCCAGGGATGACCGTCTTCGGCAGCGGCGCGGCAGCGATCACAGGAGGTGGCGAAGTGTACGTCGTGTCTGGAGTCGAGGGGGCGCGGGTGATTGAACATCGCCCGCTTTCGAGATGGAGTGGAGCACTCCCCTCGGATGAACCGATGGGTCTTCGTGTGATCGGGACACCAGCAGACCCCAGGGACCGTCAACACCGGTCCGGACAAATCAGAAAATATCGATGCTTTCCGCGTGCCGGAGTATTGACTCGCGGCACCGACGCAGGCAGAGTAACGAGCTCTGGCAGGCGCCACAGGTACCGGTGCGACGTCCGTGGTGTGCCCGGGATGGCATGCCCGACACGCACAGCCGCAGTGCGAGCGGAGGCGAGCACCGCGGCCGGGTTTCCTGCAACGGGGTGGCACTTCGTGCGGAGCGGCATCATCGATGGATGCGGGCATGTCTCCGGGAGGTGGACCGCACCTTTCTCACGGGTGACCGGTCGTGAGAAGCCCCCTGAGTCCGCAGCACAGCTCGTGCTGCCTGGGCTGTTGAGACGCTGCCACTTTGCTCCAGATACGACTGCTGCTCCTGCAGTCGGTTTCGTTCCTCATGGGCCGGGGGTGAAGCCTCAGTTTTGTGTATGGACTCCACGTTTACTGAACCTGAGGACTTTCAATGGACTTTCAATTTGAACAGCTCGAAGAGCGCGTGCTCCTGGCTGCGAACGTGCAGCAGAAGGGCGCCAATCTGATCATCACCGGCAGCAGCGGAGATGACATCATTGCCCTGATCGGGACCGGTGTGCAGGGAGAGATTGAGGTCTTCCAGGACACCGACGGGGACGGGCAGGTCAACGACGAAGTTGGCACGCTCTACACCGGCATCCAGAAGGTCAAAATCCAGATGAAGCCCGGAGACGACATCGTCATCGTCTCCGATGTCAACGTCTCGCGCGACGTCAACATCAACCTGAACAAGGGTGATGACCAGCTGATTCTGTCGAATGTCACGGCCCGGAAACTCAAGGTCAATGGTGGGCAGGGCTTCGACGCGATGGAGCAGTTGCTCCCGAATAACGTCGCCAATTTCAAGGCTCCCAAAAATTTCGACACCAACCAGGCGCCGGCTCTCGATGGCCCGGATGCGATCGTCATTCCGGGGCACGGTCCGGATGCCCAGGACGATGCGATCAGCACCGACGAAGACACCGCCGTGTCGGTGCTCACCGGTGGGGGGACAAGCCTGCTGGCCAACGACACCGACGCCGAGGCCGTGACGGCAGTCGAAGGAACGGCTCTGACCGATGTCGATGCCAATCCGGCGACCCCGGACACCGCCACGGTGACACTCGCCAGTGGTGCACTCGTCACCGTCAACGCCGACGGGACCTTCAGCTACGATCCGAACGGTGCGTTCGATCATCTGACCACCGGCGAGACTGCCGTCGACACGTTCACCTACACGGTCGTCGATGCTGACGGCAACACCGATGACGCGGTGGCGACCGTGACGATCACCGGTGTTGATGACGTTCCGCAAGCCGGGTTGAGCGCTGTCGTGTTCGAGAACGACGGTCCGTTCGACGGAGCACTCGTCGTCGATCCGGATGGGGAAGTGACCGTCCTCGCGATGACGGCCGAAGACGGCAATGGCACCCCGGCCGTCGTGACGCCGAACGCGGCAGGTGGCTTCGAGTTTTCGACCGCTGACGGTTCGATCGTGACGGTCAACGCCGACGGCACGTTTGCCATTGATACGGCAGCGAGTGACCTGTCACTGGGACAGGTGCTGGTGGTTCCGGTGGTGCTGACGACCGCCGAAGGCACGTTCAACCAGCAGATCCTGATTGTCGGCCAGAACGACGGCGATCCGATCGCCGTCAACGACGGGGATGCCGATGATCCGGAGGGACCGATCACCGTCGCCGAAGGTGATGTGGCCGTCGGCGTGCGGAACGTTCTCGCCAATGATACCGACGAGGGAGACGATCCGGACCTGTTGTCGGTGTCTGCGGTTGCCGGTGATGCCGCGAACCTCGGTGCTGCCCAGACGCTGGAAGTGCCCAATG
>CAZUXX010000589.1:1020-2890 GCA_964624215.1 uncultured Planctomycetaceae bacterium | reverse complement strand
GACTTTCGCTGCGGAAGTTGAGCATGACCGATCCGTTGGAGAGTTCGACGGCGACGGTTTCGGAGGGGTTCACCGGGTGGTCGGGTCCCGAGACGATGTCGCCGGCCTGCCAGGTCTGACCGTCATCGTCGGACCAGATGACGGAGTTGACGGAGGGCCGGTGTGCGTGTCCGCCGGTTCCTGTGGAGAGCCAGACGGGGACGATCAGGCGGCCGGTGGAGAGACGGATTCCGTGACCGGGTCCGGTGGCGAGGACCTTCCAGTCGTAGTGTGGTCTGAAGGATTCGAAGGTGGAGGTGATCTCCCGGGGCTCGGAGAAGGTGCGTCCGGCATCGTCGGAGCGGATGTAGAAACAGCGGGCGTACTCGATGCAGTAGAGGAAGTGGATGGTGTCGGGATCGGCCCCGACGATGGCGACGGGGTTGTTGGCGGTGATCTGGTCGGCTCCGCTGAGGTTCTGTTGAACGGCGAGCGGGTTTGGTTCGAAGGAGCCGGGCTCGGGATTGACGAGGACCTGCATCGGCCCCCAGGAGTTGCCGCCGTCGTCGCTGCGGCGGAGGACGATGTCGATGTCTCCCCAGTCGCTGCGGGCGGTTGTGCGGGCTTCGCAGTAGGCGAGCACGACGCCGTTGGGCGTGACGACGACGCCGGGGATGCGGTAGAGCTCGTGTCCGTTTTCTCCGGCGGTGAAAAGGACGGCCTGCTCGAGTCGGGGTTCGTCGGCAGTGAGGCGGGTTGTCAGCGGCAGGAGCGGCACCGTGGCAAGAAGGAGGGTTGCGGCAGCGGTTCGCATGGGAGCTCCTGGCTGATCGGGGATGCACACTTCCGGTGGGAGACATTGTTTCGGATTTCCCCGTCGTTTCGCCAGCCCCGCGGGGGAGAGTGTGTACGGACCGGAACGAAGTCGGGTGTGAGGCGAACTGTCGCTCACATGCGAGGTCGGTTATACGTGCAGAGGGCGACAGAGAGGGATCGCCGCGAGATGAAGACGCCGACTTCGGAGATCGACATGCGTTGGATGACCAGCCTGATCGTGTTGGGGCTTGTCGCAGTGATTGCGACGACGGGACGGAGTGATGAGGGGACGACTGAGAAGGAACCGCTGCGGATCATTGCGTTTGGTGCGCATCCGGATGATGTGGAGTTCCGGCTGGGAGGGTGCGCGGTGCAGTGGGCGGAGATGGGTCACAAGGTGAAGTTCGTCTCGGTGACGAACGGAGACATCGGGCACTGGCAGATGGCCGGGGCGCCTCTGGCGATCCGGCGAACGAATGAAGCGAAGGAAGCGGCCCGACGTCTGGGGGTGGAGTCGGAGGTGCTGGACATTCACGACGGGGAGCTGATGCCGACGCTGGAGAACCGGAAGACGATTGCCCGGCTGATCCGCGAGTGGCAGGCAGATGTGGTGATTGCTCATCGGCCGTATGACTACCATCCCGATCACCGGAATGTGGGAGTGCTGGTGCAGGATGCGGCGTTCATGATCGGGGTGCCGTTTTATGTCCCGGATACTCCGCCGGTGAGGAAGCGGACGGTGTTTTTGTACTTCTCGGATCGCTTTCAGAGGCCGGCACCGTTTCGGGCCGACATCGCGGTGTCGATCGACGGGGTGTTTGACAAGAAGATCGAGGCACTGGATGCACTGGAATCGCAGGTGTACGAGGGGGGAGCACTCGGTTCGGAGGAGACGTTGCTGGAGCGGCTGGCGGGTGATCCGCGGGCACGGAAGCAGAAGCTGTGGGAGTCGTTCTCGCGGCGTGATGGCCGGATTGCCGACCAGCACCCCCAGGCGCTCATCAGGTGGTAAGGGGACGAAGCGGGCAAGGGGGTGAAGCATGAGGAGGTTTTCGAGAACTGCGAGTACGGGCAT
>CAZUXX010000589.1:0-1010 GCA_964624215.1 uncultured Planctomycetaceae bacterium | reverse complement strand
CGTTCTCGGCCGAGCCTGTGGCGGCGACGACCCAGCCGTCCCGCGAGGAGATCCTGAGGCTGTTCCCGTTTCTGGGTTCGCGGGGCCGGACCGAGGAGGGGGGTGAGGAATAGGTCTTGCGCGTGGTGCGCGAGGCGACGGTGCCGGGGTTTCGGCAGAGGTTGCGGTGACGGTGTCGGGTGAGGTCAATCGGTCTTTACCTGTTTCGGTGAAGCGGCCTAGGATCCGCCGGCCTGTGTTGCCTGCTCCCCCCGATTCCTGCGTGAAGACCTTCTCCGATGAGCTGGATCCGTCGCCTGATTCAGACGCGGCAGCGAGCCCGCGCGTGGAACCGTCTGGACGGTGTCCGCCGGGCGGGTCAGCTGGTGCTGGGGATTGGCACCGGACGTTGCGGTTCGTCGAGTCTGGCGAGTCTGCTTGCGGCTCAGCCCGGGTGTCGAGCGACGCACGAGGAGTACCCGGTGCTCCGCTGGCAGGGAGATGAAGCGCTGGCGGTTGAGAAGGTGCGGCGGATGCTCAGCCGGGACGTGCCGGTCGTGGCCGATGTGGCGTGGTATTATCTGCCGTATGTCGAACAGATTCTCGAGCAGGAGCCGGGTGCGAAGATCATTGTACTCGAGCGGTCACGGGCCGAGGTGATTGACAGTTTCCGTCGGAAGCTGCCGCCGGGGGTGAATCACTGGACGACGTCGTCGCGGCGACGAATCCACCGGCTGGACGGGAGTTTTCCCCAGTACGGGGAGGTGTCTCTTGAGGAGGGGGTTGGCCGCTACTGGGACGAGTATGCGAGCCGGGTCGTTGATCTGGCCCGGTCGTATCCCGGACAGGTCCGCGTGTGGCCGACCAGAGATGCACTGAATGACCCTGCGGCCGCAGCGGAAGTGCTGCGATTTGCCGGATTCGAGCATCCCGACTTGGGGGGTGTGGGTCGCCGACTGAACGCCGCCTGATCACGAGGAGAGGGATGCCCCAGGATCGATTGCCGATTTCGTGCTTTGTCATTGCGCGAG
>CAZUXX010000588.1:0-2893 GCA_964624215.1 uncultured Planctomycetaceae bacterium | reverse complement strand
AAATCGCCTCCGACACACAGGTCGTCGGGTTATCGGGCGGGAACGGCTGCAGGCCGAGGAAGCCCAAAAGGTCGGAGATACCGACTACGTCGTCTCGACCTGGGTCTGTGAGGGCTGCCATCATCACCATCAGGGAGAAGATCCGCCGGTCTTCTGCCCAAGTTGCGCCGGGCTCCGCCGACTCTTCGCCCGCATCGACGAGAGCGATCAGAACCCGGCCTCCACGATCGACGACGCGGCTCCTCCCGCGCAGCCGGTCCGAGCCGATGGATTCGTCTTCGCTGCCGAGTACGCCGACATCCCCGAGAAGAACGGGTTGACCGTAACCGTCGACGGCCGTGAGTTTGCCCTGTTCAGACACGGCGAAGGTGTCCGCTGCATCGACTCCGCATGCCCGCACGAGGGAGCCTCCCTCGCCGACGGAGAATTCCGCGACGGAGTTGTCGCCTGTCCATGGCACGACTGGACATTCAACGTCTGCACAGGCAAGGTCTTCATCCACCCCGGTCATTCCCCCGGCGACAACACTGCGGAGATCCCCTCCGCCTCGCCGGCAACCAGGACCAACACCGCACCGCTCGAAGTTCTTGCCGCCAAGCGGCGAGAAGCCGCTCCATCCACGCACGTTCGTCCGGTCGAGGCAGAACTGAAAGTCCTCGAGATCATTGACGAAACCCCGGACGTGAAAACATTCCGGCTTTGCAACCAGGAGGGAAAGCTCCCCTTCGACAAGCCCGGCAAGCACCTCAAGGTCGGTGTCCTCATCGACGGCGTCGAAGTCTGGAAGAGTTTCACCGTCAGCTCCGCCCCCTCACAAGCCGGCACCCTCGACCTGACGATCAAGCGGAACCCGCACGGCCAGCTGACAAACCATCTGTTTCGCTCCATCACCCCCGGACAACGCCTGCGTGTCAAGGGGGCACAGGGGGGCTACTACTTCGACCCCGGGATGCACTCACAGCCGCTTGTGCTGATCTCTGCCGGCAGCGGGATCACCCCGATGATGTCGATCTCGCGCGAGATCCGAAGCCGTCGCCTGCATCACCCGGTGACGTTCCTCTACGGAGCTCGAACACCCGCCGACATCATCTTCCATGAGGAGTGCCGCACCCTCGCCAAATCGGAAGACTGGTTCCGCTACTACGTCACCGTGTCACAACCAGACGCTCAATGGGAAGGTCCGACCGGACGCCTGAGCGTTCCGACGGTGTTCGAGCAGGTTCCGGAGATCGCCGGGTGCCGGTGCTTTTTGTGCGGGCCAAACGAGTTCATGGAGACGCTCCGGATGGCCCTGCTGGAACACGGCGTCCCGGCCGATCGCATCCATACCGAACAGTTCCAGAAGTCCCGTGCGACAGTCACCGCGTGACCACAGGCGTTCCGACCCCCGACCTGATGAACCCGGGCGATGCCATCTTGCCGATCGCTCCGCCGCCAGCGACGCAGCCCCTGCACGCGCAACCGTGTCAAAGCGACGGACTGCTGAGGCTGTTGCTCGACGAACAGCAACAGCTCTCCGCAGTGGATGAATTCTCCCGCACCTGCGGTCCCGTCTCGCGAACCGCTGAGTCAGACGAAGCCGCTTCTCCCCCCGACACACCTGCCCGGGCCCGCTATTACGCGAAGCTGCTGCCCGCAACTCCTCCCGAGGAGGGACAGCAATACTCGTTCGAGGTCGACCTCGATCGCTGCTCGGGATGCAAGGCCTGCGTCGTCGCCTGTCACTCCCTGAACGGGCTCGACGAGCACGAGGCGTGGCGCGACGTCGGACTGCTCGTCGGTGGATCACGACACAACCCGGTGATGCAGCACGTCACGACCGCCTGCCATCACTGTCTCGAACCAGCCTGTATGGCCGCCTGCCCGGTCGATGCCTACGAGAAGGATCCCCGCACCGGGATTGTCCGGCACCTCGACGACCAGTGCTTCGGCTGCCAGTACTGCACGCTCGCCTGCCCCTACGACGTCCCCAAGTATCACCCGGGAAACGGCATCGTCCGCAAATGTGACATGTGCTCTGATCGGCTCGCCCACGGAGAAGCCCCCGCCTGTGTGCAGGCGTGCCCCCACGAAGCCATCGCGATTCGCATCGTCGACATCGACGACGTCCGCGACAACGCCGAGGCCGACAACTTCCTGCCGGCTGCCCCCGAACCACACCTCACGTACCCCACGACAACGTTCAGAACGTCGCGCGTCTTCCCGCGAAACATGCTCCCGGCTGACTACTACGCCGCCAACCCCCAGCACCCGCACTGGCCTCTCATCATCATGCTGGTGCTCACTCAACTCTCCGTCGGTACCTTTGCTATCGGCATGCTGATGGAATCCTCCGTCAGCAGCACACTGCTGGAAGCCTTCCGTCCCGTCCAGTCGGTACTGGCACTGGGCGTCGGACTGCTCGCACTCGCCGCCAGCACTCTCCACCTGGGGCGGCCCCGGTTGGCCTGGCGGGCCATCGTCGGACTGAAACATTCCTGGCTCAGTCGCGAGATCATCGCCTTCGGCATCTTCGCCGGCACGGCAACACTTTACGCCGCTGCAGTCTGGTCGAACCGGTTTCCCGCCGTTCTGCTGCGGAACCTCGGCTGGACCGTCGTCGCGACCGGTGCAGCCGGGCTCTTCTGCTCGATCATGATCTACGTCTTCACCCGCCGCGAATTCTGGAGCTTCAGCCAGACAGCAACGAAGTTCACGCTGACCTCGGTCACCCTCGGGCTGGCAACCACCTTCCTGGTCTTCCTCATGTTTGCCGTGCCGGGACACACCGATCGTGCCGACCGGCTCCTGCAATCGGTCGGTCGTCCCCTTGCGCAAGGGCTGATGCTCTCGATGACAGTCAAACTCCTCATCGAAGCGTCGCTGCTTAGGCACCTCGCCGCTCCCAGAAACA
>CAZUXX010000587.1:0-2897 GCA_964624215.1 uncultured Planctomycetaceae bacterium | reverse complement strand
GCCAGAGTCGCCCTGGTTTTGTCTCCTCATGTTTTCAGGACTTGCGTGCAGGATGGAACGATGATGAAGACGTGTTTCCCGGCCGCGATGGCCGCCTTGCTGATCATCTTCGCAACGGTCCTTGCCGCTGATGATCCCGCGGCTGCACCAGCGCCTGATACCGGCAACTCCGCTCCGGCCGCCGACGCCGGGAAGACCTTCGACTCAGCCATTGCGCGACTGGAGCAGATCAAAACGCGACTGGAGGAGATCCAGGGGCAATTCGAATCGGCTTCGGCGGCAGCCAAACCCGTGCTGCAGAAAGAAGCCGAGACGCTCGTCAACGAGTACCGCACGCTCCTGGGGACAATTGCCGATGTCGCCGCCGAGGTCTATCCGAAACGGGCAGCCAGTGCCGGCGGAGAAGCCGCTTACGCACCGGTCCGGGACGCGATGATCATGGCGTTCCGCGAGAACCGGTACTGGAAATCAGCCGAAGTGGCCGACGCGATTCTCCAGGTCAAGCCCGACGACGTCGTCGCCCTGAACGTCGGCGGCGTCTCTCACTTTGGCATCAACTCCTTCGAACGCTCGGTCGAACTGCTCAAACAGGCCGACGCAAAGAACGCGCTGATTCCGGACCTCGGCGGACGCTTCTTCCAGAGTGCGCAGGACTATGTCGGTTACTGGGAGAAGGAAAAGGCCATCCGCGAGAAGGAAGCGGCTCTCGAAGGTGACCAGCAACTTCCTCGCGTCCTGCTCACAACCACCAAAGGCGAAATCCTCCTCGAACTCTTCGAGAACGAGGCCCCGAATACCGTGGCCAACTTCATTAGTCTCGTCGAGAAGGGGTTCTACGATGGCAGTCCGTTCCATCGCGTCATCGAAATGTTCATGGCGCAGGGAGGAACACCCGGTGAGAAGTTCGGCGGCGTCGACGGTCCCGGCTACACAATCAGTTGCGAATGCTACCGCCCCGACGCGCGGCGGCACTTCGCCGGATCACTGAGCATGGCCCATGCCGGCAAGGACACCGGTGGTTCGCAGTTCTTCCTGACGCACCTGCCCACACCTCACCTCGACCGCGAGATTCGTCCCGAATCGGTCCATACGGTGTTCGGTCGTGTGGTTGAGGGACAAGACACGGTCGCCGCGCTCCAGCAGGGAGACAAGATTGTCGCGGCCAGAGTCATCCGCAAACGTCCGCACGAGTACAAACCCGAGACCCGGCCGGCCCGCCGTTGACGAAGCCGGATGCCCGAGTTCGCGGCGACAGCCACCGGGCGCTTCTCGGGCGGCTGCATCCGGATGAATGCGCTGCGCGGCCTCCGGTTGTTGACACACCCCGCTCTTCCGTCTTTCCACTGGTCGGTCAAGTTCGTGCCTTCCCGCTCGTGACTTATGTTGAAAGACCTCTTCTCCAATCTGTTCGGCGGGAAGCCGAAGGTCGAAAAGGTTGATGTGCGCAAGCGATTCGACCTCATCGGCCGGGTCGGTCAGGGAAGTATGTCGAGAGTCTGGAGGGCCCGGGACACCCTCTCCGGACGGATCGTCGCCCTCAAGGTGCTCGACAAGGAGAAGACCCAGCGTCTCGAGGCACGATTCGTCGGCATGGATCGCCCCTCAGAAGGGGAGATTGCCTCATCGCTCGAGCACCCGAATCTGGCGCGCACGCTCGAACACGGACTCACCACCGACAACGAGCAGTTCCTGGTAATGGAGTTCATCCAGGGAGTCGGACTGAGCTATCTCATCGACGCCCAGGACGAGCGGATGCAGCACTATCGCATCAGCTACATGGCGCAGCTCGGCGAGGCGATCGCGTACCTCCATCGGCAGAAGTACATCCACCGCGACATCTGTCCACGAAATATTGTCGTCGACGATGACAACTGCCTGAAGCTGATCGACTTCGGACTCGCCGTCCCCAACACCGCGAAGTTCCAGGCCCCGGGCAACCGCACAGGGACGGCCAACTACATGGCCCCCGAGCTGATCAAGCGGCAACGCACAGACGAACGGATCGATCTCTTCTCGTACGCCGTGACCTGCTACGAAATGTGCACGCGACGCCTCCCCTGGCCGGCTGCCGACTCGCTCGAATCGGTCCTGCAGCACATCAACAACCCGCCCCATCCACTGCTGGAAGAAGCCCCACACATCGACGAGGAAGTCGCAAATACCATCATGCGCGGGCTGGAACGAAACCCCGATGCCCGCTGGCAACGCGCCTCCGACATGGTTCGACAGTTCAACGCCGCCGCCGAGCGACTGGGACTCCCCGGCTCAACACGCGAGTAGAGAAGAACGTCCCGACGTCACACTCGCCCGACCTGCGTTGCCATCCGTGTTCCTCCGTCACTCTCGATCGAACGGGACGACACGAAGTGCATCACTGCCCGGACTCGGTGCTATTGGCCCGATCCCCCTTCGACCGGGTAGCCGGCCTCGATCCAGCCGCCGTCCATCGAAAAGACAGACGTGTAGCCCATCGTCTGCACGGCGTCGGCCGCGAGAGCAGACCGATACCCTCCGCCACAGTACAGCACCAGCCGCGTCGACGGGTCCGTCACCTTTACCTCGATGTCCCGTTCGATGACTCCCTTGCCGATGTGCATCGCCCCCGGAAGATGCCCGCGGGCGTACTCGCTCTCCTCGCGTACATCGATGAGCAGGAACGTCTCTCGGACTTCCAGCCACTGCCTCACCGTATGGATGTCTGTCTCACGCACGCGACGGCGCGCGTCATCGACAATCTGGAGAAATCGCGGCGAATGATTGGCCATGGGACTAAACAAGAGTGAGAGGATCAGGGACAGCCACTGCAAACTACTGGCATCGGGCGAGTTGGACTCCCCCGCCACGCTCCCATTCTACGGCGCTTCCACCGAACGCGCAGTCGCTCAAAGGCAAACCCG
>CAZUXX010000586.1:0-2897 GCA_964624215.1 uncultured Planctomycetaceae bacterium | reverse complement strand
TCGAGGACCAGGCCGAGCAGACCGATCTTGATCCGGTCCTCGACGAGAACATCTGCGCCATCCGCGAGTTGCTGCATCGCAAGGAAGTCATCCGGCGGGCCGAGCGTCAGATCGAAGATCGCCGCTCGCAGCGG
This sequence comes from uncultured Planctomycetaceae bacterium, assembly GCA_964624215.1. Classification (GTDB taxonomy): domain Bacteria; phylum Planctomycetota; class Planctomycetia; order Planctomycetales; family Planctomycetaceae; genus CAZUXX01. Next base: position 2,763 of record CAZUXX010000586.1, on the reverse strand, counting down.
GATCAGCACGCACGGCAACTGCAGGCCCGTCTTGAAGAAGCCTCTGCCGACATCGACTGGGACCGCCTCGAACGGTTCGATTCTTCCGCCGAAGCACTCGCTTCCCTGCTGGGCGCCGGCGAGCGCTACCGCAAGGCTGCACTGGCCCGCGCACGCAATCTCAAACGCTATCGTGCCGCACAGAAACAGGCTCAGCAGCGGGCTGCGACCCTGCAGGAGAAATCGAAAGTCCTGGGTGGAGAGTCGATCGCCGAAGCCCGCATGAGGGTTCGCCGCCAGCTCGCGGAAGTCGAAGAGCTCTACAGCCTGCAGAATCAGAATCGACGGCTCGGCGAGACCGAGACCGTGCTGCGCGAACAGCTTGCTGCTTTCCCCCGCCGTCGCGATCTCCCGCCGCAGTTCAACACTGTGCTGTGGGTCTTCGCCATTGCCGGCGTCGTCCTTCTGGCATTCGGACTCGCCTCCCTGCAGAACGGCACCGTCGCCGGAGGCAACACGGCCTGGATCAGCGGAGCCATCTTCATCCTCCTGGCAATCTCCACTGGTGGGATCACCTGGACCCTGAAGGACTACTTCTCCCAGTTCCTCAAGTGGGATCCCAGTCGTCTGACACAGCGGATCGACGAAATTGCCCGGGAGAGGGAGCAGGTCCAGAGGCGGCTGAACAAGCTGACGGCCGTCGAAGCGAACCAGCAGGCCGCAGCGCTTTACAAGCCTCAGGATCCGCCGGAGAAAGTCTCGGAAGACGATCTCACGCACCGCCTGCATCGGCGGCTCGGTGATCTCGACCTCGTCGAAGAACTGCAGCAGCGGGTCGCCTCCGACCGCACACGGCTCAGTCGCTACCGGGAGACGCTGCAGCTCCGGCAACGCAGCGTCGCCAGCTCCCGTCGTGAATGGACGGAACTTCTGCGCCGGCTCAACCTCAAGGAAACCCTCAACGTTACCGAGGCCCTCCACACGTGGCAGGAAGTCGCCCAGATCCAGCGTGCCTGGCAGGAGCAGCAGTGGGAAGACCGCGAAGCCATTCGCGAAGAGGAACTCGTCACCGAGTTCCGCGAAGAAGTCAAACGGCTCTCTCGAATCGTTGTCACCGACTGCCGCTCGAACGATCCCTGGGACCTTCTTGCCGCCTGGGATCTGAAGATCCGTCAGGTCGACGCCGCCCGCCGAGAGCGCAAACGCCTGCTGCAGGAAGCACGGCTCAAGCAGCGGGACCTGCATCGGGTCGACGAGACGATTGACTCGCTGCGTGCACGTCGCCTCTCCTTCCTCGCACGGGCCGGTGCCGGCGACCGTGAAGAACTCGCAGCCCGCATCGCCACTATCCAGAAGCGCAAGAATCTCGCCCGTGAGCTTGAAACGGCCGTTCGCGAACTCGAATCGGCCCGCCGCAATGATCACGACCTTGCCGTGGTCGAGGACGATCTGCACAACTTCAACCCCGAGAAGGTGTCGCGCCAAGTTGAAGATGGCCGCCGCGAACTCAAGACGATCGAGAAAGACCTGCACAGCTTTCATGAACAGCTTGGGCGAATCCGCACGGAGATTCGCCAGATTGAGGAGGACGGTTCACTTGAAGCGCTTTCTCGCAAGCGCAAGCGGCTCGCCATCGAACTCCGCGAAGCTACCGAACGCTGGGCCGCCGCCCGGCTGGCCGGCCAAGCCATCGACCGGGTCCGGCAGCGGGTCGAACGGAGTTGTCAGCCGACAACGCTCAAGCTCGCCTCCGACTATCTCGAACGCCTGACCCTCGGGAAGTACACCAACGTATGGGCGCCGCTCGGCGAAAAGAGCCTTGTGATCGACGACGAGGACGGCAAGGCCTTCCGAGTCGGACACCTCTCCAGTGGGACCCGCGAACAGTTGTTCCTCGCCGTGCGGATGGCCATGGTTCGCGAATTCGGCGACCGCGGAATTGTCCTCCCCATGGTTCTGGATGACATTCTCGTCAACTTCGACCAGGAGCGGACAGAAGCCGCCGTCGATGCCCTCCTCGAGTTCGCAGACGAGGGGCGGCAGTTGCTGTTCTTCACCTGCCATCTGCACCTGGCCGATCTCTTCGAAGCCGCCGGGGCCTCCCCCGTCTGGCTGCCTGTTCGCGAGTCGATCGAACGCGCCGGATGACCGCCAGGCACTGACCGCCCACAGGCGGAAACGGTCAGGCGTTGTCCGGACCCGCTTCCACCGGACCCAAAACGAGATCGACCCGCCAGCCTTTGCAGGCCGCGGGTCGATCGGCACGTCTCGGAACTCCGGGATCAGGATCCTAGTGGTGGAGATCCCAGTGACCGTCCCGGTGATAGATCCAGCCGCCCGGACGGTAGTGGAAATGGTTCCCGTGGCGATAGAAGCCACCCGGCACGTAGTCGAAGTGCGACGTGTCGTGCCAGTGGAAGTGACCGTGTCCACGATAGCGATACGGATTCACGCCATGGTGAATGTGGCCATGGTAATGGTTGTTCCAGCCATAGTGTCCATGGAATCCACCCGCTTCCGCCGTGTTGTCGGCGAGCCCACCGAATCCGAACATCACCGCTGTAACAGCTGCAAGGATTGTCGTTTTCATAGCGTTCTCCCTCTGCTTTTCCGTCTTGCGAATCCCGTTGTTGTCCTGCCCGCTCACAAGACCAAGCGGCAGAAACTGCGCCTGGGGGACATGAAAACCTTCCGCAACCGGAACAATCCAGCGCAACTTCTTGACACATAACGGGAAAACGCTTCCCGAGCCATTCCCGGGAAGCGTTCGAATGTTCTGGACGC
>CAZUXX010000585.1:0-2900 GCA_964624215.1 uncultured Planctomycetaceae bacterium | reverse complement strand
TGACTGCATCGCGGGGACGCAGATGGGAACGAGCGGACGGTCATTGCGAGCACTGTGACGATGAATGGCGGCGGCGACGAGTTCCTTACCCGTGCCACTTTCCCCGGTGATCAGGACAGGGACATCCCGCCGTGCGACCAGGGCGATCTGGCGGAAGACCTCCTGCATGGCGGGGCATTTGCCGACCAGTTCCGGTTCGCGCCGCGGGGGGGCTTCTGAGGATCGGGGGGCGGGTTCGCCGGTGGCGAGGGCCCGGCGGACGGCGGTGACGGCCTGTTCGAGGTCGAACGGTTTGGGGAGGTACTCGAACGCCCCGCGGGTGACGGCTTCGACGGCCGTTTCGAGGTTACCGAACGCCGTCATGAGGATGACGGGTACGTGTGCGGCCCGCTCACGGATTGCCGTCAGTGCGGAGAGTCCATCCATTCCGGGGAGTCGGATGTCCATCACGATGACATCCGGCAGACGCTGTTCGACCGCGGTGAGTGCCGATTCGGCGGACGCCACGGTCATGACGGAGTGCCCGTCGTCGCTCAGCGCGTTCTCGAAGGCCCAGCAGATGGCGGGTTCGTCATCAACGAGCAGAACGTGGCTCATCGTGGATCACGTTACGGGCAGTGATCCCTCCGTGGCTGCACGGCCAGGGGGGATGGCGATTCGAAAAATGGTCTCACCGTCCTGGCGGGCCACGGTGAGTTGTGCCCCCGATTCTTCGGCGGTCTGACGTGCCAGGGCAAGTCCCAGTCCCACACCTTCGGGCTTGGTCGTGACAAAGGGATCGAAGAGTCGGTCCTTTACCTCGCCGGCAATCCCGGGACCGTTGTCGGCAATCTCGATGATCGTCTGTCCGTCTGTCGTGGTGCAACTGATGCGGACCCGCCCACCAGGGCCCGCGGCCTCGATCGCGTTGAGCAGCAGGTTGAGCAGTGCCGCCTGCCACGCGTCGGCATGGTCGACGGGTCTGGTGATCGGGTCGGCCGGAGGGCTCAGTTCGACCTTGCGGTGTTCGCAGACCGGAGCGACGAGGAGGACGACATCGCGGAGGATCGCGGCCAGGTCTCCCGGATGATCCTGCTGGCGGGCTCCGCGTGAAACCCGCAGCAGCGATCTGATCTGCTGTTCGGTCAGTGTGAGCTGCCTGAGGGCAACGTGCAGTGACTCGTCGTCGGTGCGGGGGCATCGCCGCTGATGCAGCTGGACGGCGAGGCGGGCACCGGTGAGTGCATTTCGCAACTGGTGCGAGAGGCCACCGACGATTTGCGCCAACAGGAGTGCCCGCTCGGATTCGCGGGCCTGATGCATCAGGTCGCTGAGAAGCTCCGCCATGCGGTTGAGCGACTGTCCCAGATCGCGCAATTCGTCGTTCGTCTCGATGAGGGGAACTGGAGTGAAGTCACCGCCGGCAACAGCTGTGACCTGACGTTCGACTTGTTGAATCCGTCGGCCGATGCGACGGGCGACGAGGATGGAGGCGATGACTATCAGCAGGACAAGGAAGGTGCCAATCGCCAGTGGCGGCAACAGCGCCTCGCGGCGGGCGGTAACCCACCGCTGTTCCGGATACAGAATGAGCGTGTGGCCGACGGTTCCGGCCCTGGGTGTTTCGATGATTCCGGCGAAGTATCGCGTGTCGTCGAACACCAGGATCCAGGAGCGAAGATCGCGTGGAGCAGGATCGTCGGTGATCGGAGGTGATTGCAGATCGGGCAGGTGGTCCGACGTCAGCGGGATGGTCGAACTGGTGATGACTCCGTCCGGAGAGATCCGGATGAACTCGGCTCCTGTCAGTTCGTTCAACTGCTCGAGGACGGCGAGTGTCAGGGGGAACGAGCTGTTGCGGAGGACTTCCTTGACGCTTTCGAGGCGTGCTGCGATCTCGGCCTCGACCTGCCGCATTGCCGTGAGCGAGGATGCCGCGGCGACCGCCGCGATGGCGACGATCTGAATCGACAGAAACGGCAGCAGGATCTGGTTGCGAATGGGCCAGCGCATGAGACCTCCGCCTCTGTTTGTAGCACAGTCGCGGTGCGGAGGCTTGCCAGGGGAGTTGTGGCGATTTCAGAAGCTGCTCGGTTGCATGGGCCGGGGAAGACGCCAAGATCGCGACAGTCGAAACGTCATTCGCTCGCTACCCGGGGAGTTCGCATGTCCGCCGAACACGACGAGATCATCACGCTGCGCGATGCGGCATCGGGGACAACGGCGCGGATCGCGGTCCATCGCGGGTTCAACTGTTTCGAGTTCCGTCCGCAGGTGAACTCAATGAGTCTGGACGTGATCGACTGCGGGCCTGACTTTGTCAGCACCGGGGAGAAGCCGAGCCGCAACGGGACGCCCCTGCTGTTTCCGTTCCCGAACCGGATCGAGCGGGGCCGGTACCGGTGGGAGGGGCGGGAATATGCGTTGCCTGTGAATCCCGACATGGGGCATGCCATTCACGGGTTTGCACTCGATCGTCCGTGGCGAGTGGTGCGTCAGCAGGAGAACTCGGTGACGGCAGAATTCCAGATCTCCCGGGATGCGGCCGATGTGGCAGAGCTCTGGCCGGGGGACGGGCGTATTGAGGTGAACTACTCGGTCACCGGGGATTCGCTCCTGTCGAAGATTCGTGTGGAGAATGCGGGATTGACGGCACTGCCGTTCGGGTTCGGGACCCATACATATTTCAAGTTACCCTTCGCGCCCGGGGGAAACGCGGAGGCGTGCGTTATCGAGGCCCCGGCGGCTCTCGAATGGGAACTCGACAAGTGTCTTCCGACAGGTCAGCGGCGTCCTGTTTCGAAGGAGGCCGACCTGCGGCAGGGAGCGCGGTTTGCGGATCTGAAGCTGGACCATGTCCTGACGGGGCTGCAGCCGGAAGGGGACCGGGTCGTCACGCGGGGCAATTTCAAGCTCGACAG
>CAZUXX010000584.1:0-2911 GCA_964624215.1 uncultured Planctomycetaceae bacterium | reverse complement strand
ACTCTGGAAGTCGTTCTCCCCTCACCACAGCGGGGACCGTTCCGGATCAGTCTGGCCTATTCGCTCCCGCGACCCGACGACACCGGCGTTGCCGTCCCGATCCTGGGACTCGACGAGATTCCATTCCGTTCAACGTCAATGGAAGTACAGACCGACACCCCGGTCCAGGTGCGGGCGAAGGATCCGGCATGGCAGGTCGTCCCCACCAATCCGGATGTCTGGTTCACGACGCAGCCCGTCGGCGAATTCATCGCGACCCTGGGAAGGCGCGTGGCGAGCGCCCCGCAGTCCTACGAAGTCGAGAACGTCCTCTTCCAGATCACCGACCTCTCACAGGAAACCGTCATCACCGCAGATTATCAGCTGCAAAGGCGTCCCGATCTCTTGCTCGTCGGTCTCCCCCGGGCGTCGCAGCTCGACTCCGTGTTCTGGAACGGCCGCAGGTTGCAGGTGCCCGTCCCGCAAAAAGTCGATGCAACCAACCGCTTCTCGCTGCGCCTTCCCGACGAAATCGGCGAAAGCGGTTGGCTGCGACTGCAGTATGTCCACCCGCGATCGACCCGCTGGACGCCGCTGGCCGCCAACGACGTTCTACTTCCCGAACTTCCCGAGTCGGTCGCCGTGAAACGGGTCTTCGTCGAACTCTCGTTGCCACCGGGATCCCACCTGCTGACATATCCTCCCGGAATGGTCCCCCTGTTCAAATGGGAGCCCGGGCTGATCTGGCAGCGTCGCGTAACCGCCGACTACACCGAGGCCCGCCCGGGATTGCTCTCGCCCACTCCCGCCGATTCCGTCGACCACGAAACTCTGCTGAATCGGTATGCCTTCCGATCGGTCTCTCAACCGGCCATGGTGCGGTATCGCGCGACCGGAATGTGGATGTTGATCCTCATCGGATCCGGGACAACTCTCGGACTCTCATTCCTCCTCTGGTCCGTCCCGGCCGCGAGAAATTTCCTGACGGTGCTCGTCGTCGGATTCATCATTTCTCTCGCCGGTGTCTTTGCCGCAGAGTCGGTCGAGGTCCTGTTGCAGCCGGCCCTGCTGGGACTCATTGCAGCCGCCGTGGTGATGCTGGCCCATTCACGAAGCCGAACCTCCATGTCTCGCCGCCGCTACGAGCGCGGTCGGGAGTTTGATCTGTCTGCCTCTCCGCATGGATATGGAAGCAGTCAGGCAATTCCGATGCGCATGCAGGAAAGCGGGAGTCATCAGCGATGAACCGGCATGCCGCCATCGGCCGGCCGACGCAACCCGGGGATCGGTTCACGCGAGCGGCAGGCGACATCAGTTCACGACAGTCACCATTCACGCAGAGCCTCTGTACCGCCCTGCTGTTGATTCTTTTCGGGACGCATCTGTCTCTCGCCGACGATGCTCCACGCGGTCCGGTGATCGAGCGAATCCCCGCCGGAGCCGAGACTCCCCCGGGGGACTGGACGGCAGTGGACCGCTCCGTATTCGAACGCTTTCTCGAATTCGTCCGACTCCCAGCGGAGGCTGTCCCCCCGCCAGCCGCGTACATCCACTCGGCGAAGTACACCGGCACCTTCGACCGCGGTGTGCTCGCCGGCACACTCGAACTCTCCGCCGTCGGTGTGGAAGCCGACGCCGCGCGAATTTCCCTGGGCGATCACGATCTGCATCTGGCGGGCCTGACCACCGGCGGAACCACCGCGTTGTGGGGCACTGACTCGGCCGGCCTTCAGTCCCTCATCATCCCCGGGGCTGGCCGACACCGGTTCGACGCCCGCTGGACGGTCACGGGAACACAGGAATTCGATTCCTGGAAGTTCGATGTCCACTGGATCCCCGCGGTCCTCTCACAAATCGAACTGACCCTCCCTCTGGGAATGGCGGCCCGGTCCTCGACCTTCGTGATCGATCCTCCCCGGCAACCGGGCGGGAATCGCTGGACGATTCACCTCGGCCGCAGGACGCACGGGAAACTGACGATCGGCCCCCTTGCCAGCGAGGCCCGGCCCCAGTCGGCAACATTGCGTCAGCAGATCTCGGCCACCGCGCACGAGGAAGGCATCGACCTGCTCGTCGATCTCGAACTGGCCGGCCAGCTGCCCGATCCTCTCGAAGTGATCGTCCCCTCGGACCTGCAGATCTCCTCCGCCACGCTCAACGGCGAACATTCGTTGTCACTGACATCGCAGGAGGAAACCGGCCGCCGTCGTGTTCACATTCGCTTCCCCGGACGTCCCACAGGGAAAGCCCGGGTCCGCCTGCGGGCCTTCGAGCCGAATCTGTGGAGTGGAGAGCAGCCACTTCCCACCATCGAGGTCGTCGGAGTCGAGCCGATCGAGCACCAGTTGACGCTCTACGTCCGCTCACCGCTGCTCCTCCGGGACCTCTCGCTCGACGGCTATACCCTCAGCGATCGCCGCAGCGAGGGGACCGAGTCCGAATCGTGGGTACTGCACGGGATGCGTCCCGATCCGGTCGCCATCGTCGATATCGCACGCCCGGTCCCACAGCCGGAGGTGTCGATGTGGACCCTTCTCGACTGCCGGACAGTAAACGCACGCCTCACCTCGCTCTGGAGGATCCGCGGGCAGGGCGGGCCGACCTACTCCCTCACCGCTCAGATCCCGGCCTCATGGAACTGGGACATCCTGACCGTCGCTCCCCCGCGGGGAGATGCCTCAACCCTCGTCGCCGCCTTCGACGACTCCCAGCGGATCAACGGCACGCGCGTCCTCCGCATCGACCTCCGCAACCCGATCCGTGGCGGGGAGACCCTCGATCTCGTGATCGAAGGACTCTCCGACCGGCCCGGAATCGACGAGTCCCGCCCCTCGCCAACGCCACGCATCATCAACGGGGAACTGGAACTCTCCGCCCTCGCCGTCCTGACTCCCCCCGACCGCGAGCTCGCGCTCACCGGCAGCGTCTCCCA
>CAZUXX010000583.1:0-2914 GCA_964624215.1 uncultured Planctomycetaceae bacterium | reverse complement strand
TGTGTGACGAGGTAAATCGGGATGAAATAGCTGGCGCCGATGAGGAGGCAGGAGAGCAGGCTGTCGGAGCTGTAGCCGATGCCAGTGGCTTCGACGAGCATGCCGCGCCAACCGCCGATATGGGGTTCGTCGATGACGCCGGCGCTGAGCTGCTCTTCGAGTGCGAGGTTGGTCTGAAGGCCTGTGTTGTACAAGGCCATGAGGATGCAGGGGATGAGAGCGACGACGACCGTGCCCATCATCCGCTTCATGTCGAGGGCATCGCGGACGTGCGATGGTCCCGCCGTCACCTCACCGGGGGTGTAGAAGAAGGTGTCCCCGGCTTCGTAGAGGGGATACAGCTTTTCGTACGGCCCCCCCTTGGTGAATTTGGGATGCAACCGGTCGAGGATTCGTCGGAGCGACTTCATGAAACGCCAGTCGAATATTCGCCGCAGAGCGTGCTACTAACCGGAGGGGATCGACCGAGAGCGTTCGTTCAAGGTCGAATTGCTGCCCGCCGATGCAGACTTCCCCGGTGCGGCGGACCGATTCCCGTCGCCGCGCGCTGAGCATCTTAGTGTTGTGTCGGATGTTTGGAAGCAAACTCGTGTCAAGACCTCCGGTTCGATCGGGGATTGTCCGGGCATCCCAGAATCGAGAAGGTTCCCAAACGGTGGAGGGTCAGAACACCGGGGAAAACACGCATTGCCGTTGCGGGCACGGAGGTCTTACAGTGTCCGGGTCCCTCCCCCCGAGAGGATTCGGGATGACTGATCGACTGCGACGTTTTTCTGCGATTTTCCTGGTGGCTGTGATGGTCATGGCCGGGGGCGCTGTGCTGCGGGCAGACCGGACCAGCGAGGCGACCGGTGCGGAATCGCTGCTCGTTGAGTTGTGTTTTGAATCTCCGTCGGGAGTCGAACGGGTGATTCGCGTCGATCAGCGGGGAGTGCTGTCGATTCCCGACCTGTCTTTGTCGAGTGGTCCGTGGCGGGCCGTTGCCCAACTCCCCGAGGAACATCTGATCCGATTGCGCGAGGAGCTGTCGTCGCTGGCGCTGGGCTCAATCGACTCGGAGGTGCTGGCGTCGCGGGTCGAGCTTCGGTGCCGGGAGACCGGAGTCAGCGAGCATGTGGCGAACGCGCCGATCAGCTGCCTGAGGGTGCAGACAGCCAGCGGCGTGCATGAGTTACAGTGTCATGCCCTGTCTCTGATGGCAGTGCGGTTTCCGGAGGAGGAGCCGCTGCAGCGACTCAATGCGGCGCAGCAACGGATGCTCAACCTGCTGGCGGTCGTGCAGGTCGGGGGTCCGGAGGCGGCGCAGGGACTGGCCGACCGCATCAATCGGATGCTGGCGCGGGAGCACCCGGATCTCCCGCCGGTTCGCGCTGACGAGTTGTCGATGGTGCGGGAGCTCTCGACGGGAAGCCGCTGTTTTCAGTTTGTCCAGCCGCTGCAGCAGGCACAGGCACGCCGGCTGATCTGCCTGTTTGAGATGGTCGGGGCGGAACCGGTCTTGCGAGTGCTCGAGCAGCCCGCACTGGCTGAGTGATTGGGATCCCGTGCCGGAGGCTCGAGCCGGCGATTCAATGACGGATGCCGTCCGGTGCTCCCGGTGGGCGCAGCCGAAGGTGCGTCGGATCTGCCAGAGATGCTCGACCCTTCATCCGAGTTGCGTGAGGAGATGGATCGACGTCCAGGCAATACACCAGAGACAGCCTGCAGTGATGAGCCAGCGCCTGGCTCGCAGATCGTCGCCGAGGTACAGGCGGGTGGCTGTGACCAACCCGGTCGCGGCGGTACCGAGGATCGGGAACAGCAGTGGCATGATGAACCTCTCTCCCGCTGCGATCGGGACGTACCAGGCGAAGATGACCCAGGAGAGGAGGGTCCACGCGAGAAGGAGTCGGGCCTGCTGCCACCGGACGGGGAGACCGATGAGGGCCAGGCAGGCGATGATGAAGCCGGGGAGCACGCGAGCGTCGTCGAGAGAGATGGGGCCGAGCGCGCGGAGCAGGATAAATCCTTCCCAGACCAGCCCTTCCAGTTCGCGTCGCAGCAGGTCGAACAGGGTGTGGGTGTTCAGGTATTCCCGGGCGGCTTCGCCGATGGTGCGCTGCTCGGCCAGGAGCTGCGGGTTGACGAATTCGTCGACAAACAGCAGTTGCGAGTTGACGTTGTAGAACGGCTGGCCGAAGCGAATCTGGTTGCGTATCAGCAGTGGCGAAGCGATTGCCATGAAGGCGACGAGCATCAGGAAGATGGCCTTGAGCCTCTGCCGGAGCCTGGGGGAGGGATCGAGCAGCCGGACGGCGATCGTTGCTGCGAACAACAGGCCGGTTGTGGCCTTCGTCAGCCAGGCGGCACCGAAAGCGGCCCCGGCGAAGAGGGATGAGGAGGATTCCGCGCGGGAATCGGGCGGTGGTGTGCGGGTCAACACGAGCCAGGAGATGGCACAAAAGACCATGAGCCAGGTTTCGCAGACCACGCGTGTGGAGAAGCGAACGAGACCCAGGTTGGTTGCGAGCAGTGCCGCGAGGAGTGCGGCGGCGAGGGGACTGCTGCGGGAGCGCCAGCCCCATGCGAGTCCGAGGAGGAGGGCTCCACCGACAAACGCGACCGCTCGACCAAACGTTTCGGTGGGGGAGAGTGAGAGGATCGCCAGGTAGAGGGGGTGCCGGTTGGCTTCGGCGAACTCTCCGGAGAGCAGTTGTCTGAGGAGGGCGGGGGGGCCACCGTCGGCGTGAACTTGCCGGGCTGTCGCGAGGAATGCTCCCTGATCGTCGGTCGAGACGTCAATCGGATGGCGCGATTCGATCGAGCAGTTGATGGTGAAGCAGATGAGTGCCACGCCCCAGAGCGGCGTTCCTCCGTCGAGTGGCGAGCGTTCGGTCGAAAGTGACTGAATGAGGGAGGTGAGTTTCGTGCTCAG
>CAZUXX010000582.1:0-2924 GCA_964624215.1 uncultured Planctomycetaceae bacterium | reverse complement strand
CCCCCAGCGCTCCGCCCACCGGAGCTTTTCGACCTCCTCCTCCGTGCCGCTCGAAACCGGCGAGGCCCCCATGTTCGCGTTCACCTTCGTCTTCGACGCGCGGCCGATCGCCATCGGGTCGAGACGGTATCCCAGATGAACCTTGTTCGCCGGAATCACCATCCGGCCTGCTGCCACTTCATCCCGCACCTGCTCGGGACTCAGATGCCCCTCCCGCTCCGCGACACGACGCATCTGGGGCGTGATCTGCCCCACTCGCGCATGCTCCAGTTGTGTCACCGGAGTAAAGCCGGCCGGGTGCGTCACCCGCCGCACCCGCCCGTCCGACTCCTCGAACTCCACCGTGGTGACCTGCGCCCCTTCACCACCGCGCGCAGCAGCCTCACCCTCAGAAACCACCGACGTTTCCCAACCATCCGGCAGAAAGTCCCAGGCCGTCTTGTCGCTCGGCTCGGGCATCCCTGGTGCGTCCGGAGAGGCAAACGTCCAGCGGCCCTCAACACCCGGAAGAATCCGCGGAGGCCTGGCGAAGCTGCCCGGATTCGTGCCAGCGCCCGTCGAAGAGGGATTTGCGCCCAGCGGCGGAAGGGTGTAAGCAGTTTCAGCCATGATCGATACGGTCCCTCGACTCAATTCCTCAGGAGAACGACTCGAATCGTAGTCGTACCGGAGGGGAATGCCAATTCCCTCCCATCATCGCTGCTGCTGACGAACTTTACAGCCATCGGTTCACTCCGCCCGATTCTGACGCCGACACCCCGTCCGGACCGGATCTGTCGGATCAATCACTGCATCGCAACCCGTTTCGCAGCCAGACAACCGGATCCCGTTTGCCTGACAGACATTCGCGAGCTACAGCGTATAGGCAGCATCACTGGCGGCATCGTCCTCCAGTGATGCAGGCCATTCAGCGCCCAAATGCCACCACAAGTCCTGAGAAGGATCGGGGACCTGTCTCTATCGTTCTTCCGAAACGAGTCGATCATGCGTCCGACAGCTCCTGCCGAGACACCGGGTCATCAGCGGGCTCATCCTCGCGTCTCCATGCGCACCGTGGTGACCGTCATCTGTCTTCCTGAATCGGGGCCGCCGATCGTTCATCGAGGCTGGACGGAAGACCTGTCCGCCTCGGGAGTCCTGTTCTCCAGTGACGAACAGATCCAGGCCAACCGGATGTGCCTCCGCATGCTGATCCCCGGGCTCGAAGGCCGGCTGGTCGAATGCTCCATCGTGCGAACCGGCCTCCGTGCATCGCAGGCCATGCTCGGTCGCACAGGTCCGAAGTACTACTACGGAGCCCGATTCGAACGCGTGCTCAGTGCCGAGGAATCCGAACAGCTGACGCGGTTCGCGGCCGAACGCGGAGCCGCTCTGAGCACCATCTGCTGAGCCCCGCTCCACACTCGCCCGGGGATGCGCATCGCATTGGAATGCGCATTCCCGCACCGTACTTCGCTGGCACGGTGCGGGAGGACCTGGATGTTGCGAACCTATTTCGGAATCCGGTTCATGGTGTAGTGGCCAATATTCGGGAACAGCTCACTCCCGTCACCGGACTTCAGACTGACGGACACCTCGTACACGTAGTCCGTTTCGAGACGGTCCACATCGAGTGTGACCGTCCGGCCATCCGGGGAGACGGTGATCTTCCCGATCCGCGGACGGTACTGCCCCGAATCTTCCGTCGAGTACGACCCCTTCCACACGCGGGTGTATCCGGTCAGGGAGTACGCCCCCGGCTCCCGGGCCGCATCGGGATCGACCGGCTCCAGAAACTCGATCTCGAAGCCGCGCGGCGTCGCCCGCAGCTCCCGGATCCCGTTAGGCAGCTTCCCCGTGGGAGTCAAGCGCACGATCTCTCCGGTGTTCAGGCCGCCCAGCCAGCCACTGTCGTGAATCGACCCGATGTACACATCGCCGTTCGCTGCGATGGCACCACAGATCGGTCCCACGAAAGCATCGCTGTCCTTCTCCCACTCACTGCGGCTGAACAGATACGTCGCTCCCTGCAACTCTCCCTCAACCTCCTGAAACGAGAAACGGATCAAAAACCGCTCGTTGTACTCGCAACCGATCCCGTGCCCCGCAAACGGCGTCAGCAGGTGACCATCCGGAAGCGTCGGGGCCCCCGCCCGCTGGCGCGCGCTTGCGAACCCTTCCGGCTCTCCCTCCTGCGGTGACTCCGGCACCGGAATGAAGAAGATCCCGTTGACACTCCGCGTCCAGGGATGAGGAATCTTGATTGCCGCCGGGGTCTCGGGAGTCTGCCGATCCGGATCGTGCAACGCCTTCACTCCATAGCGGCGACCCTTCTGAATGTGGTTGATCTCGTTGAAGGTGTTCGCCACTCCCTGCTGATCGCTCACAAACAGCCGACCCAGCGGATCGAACGCGATCCCCATCGGGTAGCGCAGTTCATACGCAATCGGCTCGATATCCCATCGTTCCTTCCCCCCCGCCTCCTCGGGACGCAGCCGGACAATCATCCCCCGCCAGCGGGACACTTCCTTCGGGCGACCGGTCTGCGAGTAGTTGCTGGAGATCGCCAGGTACATCCAGCCCCGCTCGTCAATCACCGGTCCCGCCGTCCAGTCGTGATAATCATCCGTGTAGCCCCAGCCGTCAGCGACGATCTCACGGCCGAACCCTTTCGACCCCGGCACGTGCGACTCAAGCCGCATCAGCTCCGGCTTGTGAGTCACCAGAACAGGCGGCACACGTTCCCCGCCGTCGTCCGTCGATCCGACAGAGGTCGTCGTCCGCCCACTGTCGGCGTCTCGCTGTACGAGAACTCCAAACGGCGCTGCCAGTCCTTCCTCGAGGACCTGCAGAGTCTCGGGTGTCCCGTCGCCATCATCATCACGAACGAGAAAGACGTGCCCCTTGAGTGAAGTGAACACCAGCTTCCCGGGAGCAAAACAGTC
>CAZUXX010000581.1:0-2926 GCA_964624215.1 uncultured Planctomycetaceae bacterium | reverse complement strand
GCCCATGTTCTGGGTGTTGATGCGGAAGTACGCCTGGAGCGGCATTTCGACCTGCGTCGCAACTCGACCTCGAGAAGTACCGGGCCGAGCTGGATGCGCTGGCGAAGGAACTCGGCTCGCGGATCAACTGTCTGATCACCGAGCCGTATCTGGGGGGTGGCGGGAGCTACCATCCGCCGGCGAGCTATCTGCAGATGCTGCAGGCGTGGTGCCGCGAGCATGACGTGGTGTTCATCCTGGATGAGATCCAGGCGAATTTCGGTCGAACGGGCCGGATGTACGCGTTCGAGAAGTACGGTCTGGAACCGGACATCGTGTGCCTGGGGAAGGGGATGGGGAACGGAGTTCCGGTGAGTGCGGCGGTTGGTCGCCGCGACGTGTTCGGCAGCCTGACGTACGGAGAGGGATCGGATACGTGGAGTGCCAATCCGCTGGCGTGTGCCGCAGTCGTGGCGACGCTCGACGAGTTCGACGAGCAGCAGATCGTCGAGAAGTCGCAGGAGCTTTCCCGGCGGCTGCAGGAGGGGTTGCTCGGGCTGCGGGAGAGCGGGGGGATCCGGCATGTTCGGGGTGAAGGGGTCGTGTTCGGGATCGAGTGCAGCGAACGGCACGGCAAGTCGGCCGCGGAGATCGCCAATGCTGTCGTTCTGGAAGCGTATCGCGGGCGGGGCGAGGTGGGGGTGCACCTGCTGGGTCCGCTGGCGGGGAAGGTGATCCGCGTGAGTCCGCCGTTGACCATGACGCTTGATGAGGCGGACGAATCGCTGGCGATCTTGCGGGAGGCGGTCGAGCGGGTGGCCCAGGGGGGCTGAGTCTGAGGCCGCGGCGGGGTCCAAAGGGGAACACGTTGGAGTCTGCGCGGGGGTGGTTGTGTTCACGTCGCGGCGCGATAGGATCGGAGGAACCCGCGATCCGCAGGCGGCCGCTTGCCGGTGTGGCTGGTGATTGCGGCCGGGGCTGCCTTGATCCGATTGATTTGACATCCACCGATTCCGGAGAACCGCTGTGATCTCTCGACTGCTCCAGACACGTTTTGCCGCGCTGGCGGCCGTCCTGGCACTGATTTCGGGAAGCTGGGCGTGGTACGCCTCGGAGTCGAGCGGGTCGGCGATGACGCAGGTGGCGGGGGAGTTTCTGGGTCAACTGGATGCGGAGCAGAAGGGGGCGGCGCAACTTCCGTATGACGATGACCGCCGGATTGACTGGCACTTTATTCCGAAGGAAGAACGGAAAGGGGTGCAGATCAAGCACATGACCCAGGGGCAGCGGGAAGCGGCTCACAAGCTGCTCAAGACGGCGCTGTCGGAGAGCGGTTACGACAAGACGACGGCCATCATGCGGCTGGAACAGTTGCTGAACGAGCTGGAGCAGGGTCGCGGCCGGTTCGCGCGGGACTGGGAGCGGTACTACTTCACGGTGTTTGGCGAGCCGCAGGAGACGGGGCGGTGGGGCCTGAGTGTCGAGGGGCACCACCTGTCGCTGAACTTCGTGGTCGAGGATGGTCGGGTGATTTCGTCGACGCCGCAGGTTTTGTGTGCGAATCCTGCGGTGGTGCGGACGGAGAACAAGGCGGGCTTTGCACTGGGGACCCGGGTTCTGGCGGAAGAGGAGATTCTGGGTTTTGAGCTGGTGAACGATCTTTCGGAGGAGCAGCGGAAGTCGGCGATCATCGCGGAGAAGGCCCTCTCGGAGATTCGGGACGCGGGCAAGCCGCAGCCGCCGACGGAGGCTCCGGCGGGGATTGCGGCCGGTGAACTGAACGAATCTCAGCAGAAGGTGTTGCGTCAACTGATTACGACGTACACGCGAACGATGCCCGAGGACGTTGCCCGGGAGCGTTGGGAGGCGATTTCCAGGGAAGGGTTCGAGAAGGTGCACTTCGCGTGGGCGGGGGCTCTGAAGCCGGGTATTGGTCATTACTACCGGATTCAGGGTCCGACGTTTCTGATCGAGTTTGTGAATACTCAGCCGGATGCGGCGGGGAATCCGGCGAACCACATCCACTCGATCTGGCGTGATATGCGTGGGGACTTTGCGATCGCGCTGAAGGAGTAGGTGCCCCGTGCTGGCGAGTTGCGTCTGACCCTCTGTCGGGCCTGCTGTTTGAAGTGCGTGCGCTTCCCGAAAGAAATATCGCCGGGCGGTGTGCTGCAATGAGTCCGGCTCGTCGATAATCTGGCTCGCAACCGCTGCGTCGTCCGGCGGCTCGAGGGGGGTCAGGGCGTGGTCGGCGGTGTCTCGAGGAGTCAGTCGTGGCGTTGATTGTGCAGAAATTCGGCGGGACGAGTGTCGCCACTGCGGAGAAGATCCGTGCAGCGGCAGCACGGGCCGTTGCCGCCCGGCGGGCCGGCCATCAGGTCGTGATGGTGGTTTCGGCGCGGGGGAAGAAGACCGACGAGCTGGTGTCGCTGGCGGCGGAGATCACCGACAAGCCGCAGCCGCGCGAGATGGACATGCTGCTGGCGACGGGGGAGCAGGAGTCGGTCGCCTTGATGGCGATGGCGATCAAGTCACTCGGTGAGCAGGCGGTGAGTCTGACCGGGGGACAGATCGGGATTGTGACCGATCCGACATTTACGAAGGCCCGGATCCGGGCGATTTCGACGGAGCGGATGCGGAAGCATCTGAACGAGGGAGCGATTGTCGTTGCCTGCGGGTTTCAGGGGATCGACGACGAGGGAAACATCACGACCCTGGGCCGCGGCGGTAGCGACACGACGGCGACGGCGCTGGCGGCAGCGCTGATGGCGGACGAATGTGAAATCTACACCGACGTGGAAGGGGTGTTCACGACTGATCCGCGGATCGTGGCCGACGCGAGGAAGATTCCGCGAATCTCGTACAACGAGATGCTGGAGCTCGCGAGTCTCGGTGCGGGGGTGATGCATTCCCGTTCGATCGAGTTTGCGAAGAAGTTTCGCGTTCC
>CAZUXX010000580.1:0-2936 GCA_964624215.1 uncultured Planctomycetaceae bacterium | reverse complement strand
CCTGCGGGACTTTGAACGACGGTTCGGGGCGGCCCCGCGGTGCCCCCGTCCGGTCGACGCAGGGGTTTCCGGCGATGGCGGGGGAGACACCGTCGTAGAGGGCGAGGCGGTGGAGAACGTACCGCCGGGGCCGGAAGGCCCGGTGCCGATCCACTCGCCGCAGATTGACGACATCTACGACGAACTGAAGCTGCCAGATGAAGTGCTGGCCGGACGCTACGCCAACTCCGTGCTGGTGAGGCATTCGAATACGGAGTTCAGCTTCGTGTTCATCAATCGCATCTTCCCGCGTGCGGTGGTGACGGCACACGTCTATATGGCAGCCGGTCAGGTGCCTCCGTTTCTGGAGTCGCTGGCGCGTTCGGCGGAGGCCCATTTTCGCCGTCGCCCGCCCCCGCCGGAGGAATCTCCCGACGACGAGTGACCGCGCCGGAAGAGGACGTTGTGGAAGGTTGCGGACGTCCCGACCGGCGGTGAGTTTGCCTGCATGAGCGTGGCGTGCGGGCAGTTGTCGGACTCTGCCCCCGTCACGGCGGTCACGCGGGGGAAACCGCGTATAATCGGAGCATCAGACTCTCCCGACCGACCGCACGTTGCCTGTATGACCCGCTACGATGCCATCCTGATCGTCTCGTTCGGTGGTCCCGAAGGACCTGAGGACGTCATTCCGTTTCTGGAGAACGTCCTGCGGGGACGGAATGTTCCCCGCGAGCGGATGCTCGAAGTGGCCGAGCATTATCAGCACTTTGGCGGGGTCAGTCCGCTGAATCAGCAGACGCGCGATCTCATCGCTGCCCTCGAACCGGAGCTGACATCGAGCGGGATCGAACTGCCGGTCTACTGGGGGAACCGCAACTGGCATCCGTTGTTGCCTGATACGCTGCGGCAGATGCAGGCGGACGGGGTGAGGCGAGCTCTGGCGTTTGTCGTTTCGGGCTACAGCTCGTATTCGAGTTGCCGCCAGTATCGCGAGAACATCGCCGATGCGCGAGAGCAGATCGGGGCCGACGGTCTCGTCATCGACAAGATCCGGGTGTTCTACAACCATCCCGATTTCATCGCGGTCAATGCAGAAAACCTGCGTCGCGAGCTGGAGACTTTTCCCGAGGAGCGCCGTGCGGGGGTGCGGGCCGTGTTCACCGCACACAGCATCCCCTCGAGCATGGCTGCTGGCTGCGATTACGAACGGCAATTGATTGAAGCGTCGCGGCTGACGGCCGAGGCCGCGGGAGTCGCCGAGGGTCAGTGGGATCTGGTCTATCAGAGTCGCAGTGGGCGGCCCCAGGATCCGTGGCTGGAGCCGGACATTCTCGATCACCTTCGCGCGCTCCATGTTCAAGGGACGACTGATGTGGTGATCCTGCCGATCGGCTTTCTGTCGGATCATATGGAAGTGCTGTTCGACCTCGATTGCGAGGCCCGGGATGTGGCGAGCGAGCTGGGAATGACGCTGTGTCGCGCTGCGACGGCAGGAACGCATCCGCAGTTTGTGCGAATGATTCGCAAGCTCATCCAGGAACGGCTGGATGAGGCGGCCCCCCGCGAGGCGATCGGGCAGTTTGGTCCGAACTGGGACGTCTGCTCTCCCGGATGCTGCCCGGCTCCGCGCCGGCGACCTGGTGCAACTGCCTGAGGGGGTGCGAACCGGTGAAATTTGCCGGGTTCGAGGCAGTGAAGGGCACGAGTTTCTGATGGACCTGCCGATCTGGCCGGAGTCGCTGCATTCCGTCTTTGCGGGGTGTGGGGGTTCAACTATCGTCCGGCTCCTGTCTTGAGATTCTGCGGGGATTTCCCCTCAATTTTGCCGGTTCCGCCCGTCTGGACGGGAGCCGGTCCCTTCATGCGATTTCCACCTTTCCCGATTTGAAGCAGCACGTGATCCCGTCCTGATCGTTGCATCGGTCCGACAAGGAGGTCGGCGGAGCATCGGCCGGGGATTCGCTGCTGCAGCCCGTCTTCCTGATGTCTGCAGGTCGTGGAGTGCGACGTGGGCAACGAGCGGATGGGTCAGCCAGACAGATGGTCTGAATTCCCAGGATGAGGTTCTGGCCGACGGCAGGACCTCTGGAGGATTTCCGGATGGCACCATTGAGAATTCTTCGCAGGTCTGGAGCCGGCTGCCAGGGATGGCGCGGCGGACTCGCGGCGCTCTGTCTCGTGCTCGCCGCGCAGACAATGTCAATGGCTCAGCCACCCCGGGACTCGACGCCCTCGTTTGCGCAGAGCTTCGAAGAAGCGATGTCGGCCCAGCCCGACACGTGGGTGATGGGAGCGACCAGCAACCGGGAACTGTCGGGAGCCATCAGCGGCAGTGCGCCGGCGGTCCCGAGCGGGAACGGAGGGTTCGGAGTGAACGGCCGTCTGGGGCACATCACAGGCCCCGCCGTCGGTCGGCGCGAATCGATCACCATGGTCGAGCTCGTGCCCTTCATCGAAGTCGATGAGCTCTGGCTGGGAGGGAGCGGCCGCTTCTTCCGCACCAACGAGGGAAAGTACGGCGGGAGTGGTGGTGCGATTCTGCGGCGATACTTCCCGGGGTTTGACGGCATCCTCGGTGGAAACGTCTTCTACGACATCGACGACACCCGCGGGCGGCGATTCGAGCAACTCGGCTTTGGTGTCGAGCTGCTCACGGAGTTTCTGGATATCCGCTCGAACCTGTACTTCCCCAAAGGGAGCCACCAGGGGGTGATCGCCCGAGGCGTGCGGCCCGGCTCGGCCCGATTTGAAGGCAACAACATTTTCTTCAGCACGTTTACAACGTCGGCGACCGCAGCCCGCGGCGTCGACATGCTGTTTACGGTCCCGATCCCCGGCAGCTGGGCGCAGAGGGTGAATCTCGAAGCGTCGGCCGGGTGGTACCATTTCAGCCCCGAAGAGGATGACATCCGCGATCTGACGGGGGCCCGCTTCCGACTCGATGCGAGCTTCATCGA
>CAZUXX010000579.1:0-2936 GCA_964624215.1 uncultured Planctomycetaceae bacterium | reverse complement strand
CCTGTGGACGTTCCCGATCCAGACGGTGAGCAACTCCGAAGGGGGTTTCGAACTGGTTCATCAAAGTTGCGGTGTGGTTCCGGTGTGGAATCTCACTGCTGACGAGAGCGGCTGCTGGAACGTCGGCATGCAGTTGACACTCGATACCTCGGCGGCGCAGGCCCGTCAGCTGGCGGAAGCCGCCGCGACGTGAAGACGCCCAGCCTGCTTTGAGTCGATTGACGTGCGGTCGCCGCGGTGTTTCGCGCGGGGGACTGGCGGGTCGTCCTGCGATGTCTCCTGGTGCGAGGGCGTCGCGGATGCGGCCATCACGTTGGCGCACTCCGGTCGGGGTGCTGCCCCAGCGGCGTTCTTGAGAATGACGGTCGTGGTGGACGGATCGTAAGCGCCGACACCGTTGCCGCGGGGAAGCGCGTGCGTCAGAATGCCGTTCCCTTCACCCATCATCGGGGGCGATTGCTCCCGAAAACCTTCAATGCGAGCCTTGCAAATGCTTCGATATGACTGTGCTGTTCACGAGGCGCTTCACATCGATGGCTATACTGTCCAGATTCTGAAAATTACTCCGACGACGGTCGAATTCGGTGTATCGACCGCAGATGCTCCCGGGCGAGTACACACCGTGACCGTGTGCTCGACTCCTTCTCCGAATGCGAAACTGGCCCCGGACCCGGTCGTGCGGCAGAGCGAGTCGCCTTCGCGATCCACGTGATTTCCTTATCGCTGTGAAGACTTCCCGAATCAGTGTCGGCTCCGAAGCCGGTGATCCCACGCCCGGCGAATCGACCCGCCGATCGGCGGATCCCCCCTACACGGCGGAGGAACTGGCAGCATTCGGGCTGACGGCTGAGCGGCTGCCGCGGCACGTGGCGATCATCATGGACGGCAACGGTCGCTGGGCCCAGGCGCAGGGCAGGCCACGGATCGAGGGACATCGGCAGGGGGTGCACAGTGTGCGTGCTGTTGTCGAGGAGTGCGCCCGGATGCAACTCGAGCAGCTGACGCTGTACTGTCTGAGCAGCGAGAACTGGAAGCGACCGAGACTCGAGCTCGATCTTTTGATGAACCTGCTGAACACGTATGTGGTTCGTGAGCGGGAGGAGATCATGCGGCAGGACCTGCGGTTCTGCACGATCGGCCGCACGCAGGATCTCGGGGGGGCGGTGCTTCGCGAAGTGCAGAAGACGATTGATCTGAGTGCTTCGAATCAGGGAATGCGTTTGTGCCTGGCGCTCAATTACGGCAGTCGTTCGGAGATGGTCGACGCCGTGCGGGCACTGGCGGCGAAGGCCGTCGCGGGTGAGATGGCGATTGATCAGATCGACGAACAGACGATCAGCGATCATCTCAATACGGCGGGGATGCCGGACCCGGATCTGGTGATCCGCACTGCCGGGGAGATGCGGCTGAGCAATTTCCTGTTGTGGCAGATCAGCTATGCCGAGTTGTGGGTGACGCAGACCTACTGGCCCGACTTCCGGCGTGAGGATCTGCATCAGGCGTTCCGTGACTTTGCGGCCCGCGAACGACGCTTTGGTGGACTCAAGGGCTGATTATGGAACGGGCGCTGTCGTGGCGGCTGGGGCTGTCGGCCCTGATGATTCCGGCTCTGATCGGTGTGTTCGTGGCCGATCACCATGCCGGCGAATCGGCTCCGATTCTGTTTGTTTTGTGCGTGGCGCTGGGACTGCGGAGCGTGTGGGAGATGTGTCAACTGCTGCAGGCCCGGTCGATGCGACCGCATCTGACCTCCTGCAGCGCGGGGGTCCTGCTGCTGCTGGTGGCCGCGTGGGGAGCCCGCACGATTCCGGCGATGTCGGGACACTCTTCTCTCGAGTGGATTGCTCTCGCCGTGACCGTGTGTGTTCTGGGTCTGATGGCTGTCGAAGTGTGGCGGTTTCGTGATCCGGGTCACTCGGTCGAAAGCCTGGGGGCGAACCTGCTGGCTGTGTTGTATGCCGGGCTCCTGCTAGCGGTGACAGCGCAACTGAGATGGGTTGCCGGGACGGAGGCGGGCTACCAGGTGCTCGCGTCGCTGGTGATCCCGGTGAAGTTCGGGGATATCGGGGCATACACGAGCGGTCGGCTGTTCGGACGCCGCAAGATGGCTCCGCGACTGAGTCCCGGAAAGACATGGGCCGGGTTTGTCGGTGCGCTGGTGGGTGCCAGCGTGGGGAGTCTTCTGTGGCTGCAGATTGCGCCCGGGCTGTTTGACGAAAGCTGGAAGGCCCCTGCGGTGTGGGCGTGTGCCGTGTACGGTGTGGTGCTGGGCCTGGTCGGGCTGTTCGGTGATCTGTGTGAATCGCTGATCAAACGGGACGTGGGACAGAAGGATGCCGCCCGCTTGATGCCGGGTTTCGGAGGTCTTCTG
Organism: uncultured Planctomycetaceae bacterium; assembly: GCA_964624215.1. GTDB lineage: Bacteria > Planctomycetota > Planctomycetia > Planctomycetales > Planctomycetaceae > CAZUXX01. The sequence goes on along the minus strand of CAZUXX010000579.1, from coordinate 565 downwards.
GATTTGCTGGACAGCATTCTGTACGCGGGCCCGGTCGCGCTGATGCTGTGGGACGTCCTTCCGCTGAGGACGTGGTAACTCGCGGATCGACTGAATTCCTCCGTTTGCGGAGGCTCCATCCCGGATCGGATTGCTTACAATCCTTCCCACCGTGGCGACCAGCTGGATGTCGTCATCGGATATTCGAGACAACAGGCGGCAGACCGTCCGCAGATCGCAGGAGTGGCATGAGATGATCGTCGGAGTTCCACGAGAGATCAAACAGGACGAGTATCGCGTGGCGATGCTTCCGGTGGGGGTCGAGGAACTCACGAGGGCGGGTCATCGTGTGCTGATCGAGCGGGGTGCCGGGCTGGGCAGCGGCCTGGCCGACGACGAATACGCACGACACGGTGCAGAGATTGTTGCGTCGGCCGAAGAGGTGTATGCGGCTGCGGAGCTGATTGTGAAGGTGAAGGAGCCGCAGCCTGTGGAGCGTGGCTGGCTGCGGCGCGGTCAGATGCTGTTTACGTATCTGCATCTGGCGGCGGATGAGGAATTGACACTGGCGCTGCGGGATTCGGGA
>CAZUXX010000578.1:0-2936 GCA_964624215.1 uncultured Planctomycetaceae bacterium | reverse complement strand
GGATGGCTGTGCCCCCCCTCGAGTGTCAGGGCGATCTCTCCGTTGAGCTGATCAAACTCCGCACCGAGTGCTTCGAGCTCCCGAATCAGTTGCGGAGCCTGCGACACAACCGTCCGCACCACCTTCTCATCGCACATGCCCGCTCCGGCGATGAGCGTATCGGCCACATGGTTCGAGACCGCATCAGACGGATCGAGAACCCCTGCAATGCCTCCCTGAGCCCAGGCACTGTTCGACAACTCGACCTGGTCCTTGGTGACGATCACCACTTCCAGCCGCGGATCGACAGACAGCGCCGCACGCAGCCCCGCGATTCCCGAACCGATGACCAAAACGTCAGTGAACACATGCGGGACGCGCTTGGGGCCGAACCCCGTCAGGTACCGCCTCCGGAGAGGTAACGTCAAATTGGGCATAAGCAGCGTGTATCAGAAATCCGAAGTCACAATGCGTTCGGCGCGATGAGCGTCGTCCAGTCAAATCGTAACGTGACCCGCGGCGCCTTCCTGCCGCCGCACCAGACTTTTAAGCCCGCCTGCGGCGCCGCAGAATTCCGGAAACGATTCGGTCGACCGGCACTGCATCGCCGACATTCTTCCGCCGGCCGCACCCGACCGTCCGATCCTCAATGAAAGACTACGAACCGCTCGGCATCGTTCGCGCCTGCCGCATACAACAGCAAAGCCGCGGACCGCAGGCAACCGCCGGCGACAAGACTCCGGACAACGGGAGAGGTCAGTTGCCAGCGGCAGCGCAGCCGGGCAACTGACTCGCGTTCCCCGATCGCGAGAGATTTCTCCCGCGAACCACCCCTACCGCATTGGCTTGGCGAACAGCGTTCGCGCATCCGGATGACAGTAGCAACTGGCCGTCGGTTCAACGTCTGCACGGGACCACGCGTCCTTCACCTGCGGAGCCAGTTCGGCCACAGCCTCCGCCTTCCCCTGCATCTCGAGCGACTGGCTCAGCCCCAGCAGCGACCAGCAGTTATTCGGATGCCGCACAAGGTCCGCCCGGTAAACACCTTCCGCTTCCGCAGCGCGGCCATCCGCCAGCAACAGAGCGCCCAGCGCGTGCCGCACCGGTTGCATCCATCCGGGCGGTTCGTCATACGCAAGTTGCTCTTCCAGTTCGACCGCACGCCGCAAGTGGTCGAAGGCTTCCTCCGTCTTTCCCTCGCGAAACGCGAGTTCACCCACCGCCATCAGGCGGGCAATCGCGAGGACCTCCGAAGCCGGGTTGTTCCCCATCTTCCATTCGTCATCGAGTTCCCCGCAGATTTGGTCCATCAACCCGATCTCCTTGCGGGACTCCTCAACCCGTCCCAGAGCCGAAAGCGCTATCGACCGGGCATAGTGACGCTGGGCCCGACTGAACAGACGCCACTCGTCCGGCTCCGGTTCTTCGAGGATCTCGTTCCATCGCCCGAACCGGATCATCACGTGCAGCGCCGTCGGCATGAACCCGTCAGCCAGCGTCACGTAGTTCTTCAGAAACTCCGGAGGAATCGTCTCTTCGATCTTCCGTGCAGCTGCCAGCGATGTCTCATACCGCGCTTCCATCATCGCGGCATACGACAGGAAGTGAACATTGTGAATGAAGTACAGACTGTAAAAGTCAGGCGGCGGAGCCTTGGCAAAGTATGCCTCGTCGGCAGCAATCGCCCGCGCATTCGCATCGGCCGCGTCTGCATAGCGACCTGTGCGAATGAAGATATGCGACGGCATATGCACCAGATGACCCGATCCGGGGACCAGATCCGTCAGTCGCTCCGCCGCTTCGGTCGCCAGTTCCGGCCAGGGAGACGCCTCGACGGCATGGATATAGAAATGATTCGCTCCCGGATGTTTCGGATGAAGCCGCAGCACATGCTCCAGGACAGCCACCACCTCCAGCGTCCGCCCCTTCGGCTTCCCTTCCTTCGTCCACAGATCCCAGGGCTGAAGATTCATCAGCGATTCCGCGAACAGCGCCCCCGCATCGGGGTCATTCGGAAACCGGTGCCAGACCTCCTCCATTGCCGCGGCATAGGCTTCATCCAGCGGCGTGCGGTCTTCAGGGATCGGCCAGGCATAGCGGCGAGCCACCGCACGCACGAGTGCCTGCTCAACCTCCGCTTCGTTATCGAGTGCAGCGAGAGCCTTCTGCGCCGCTTCATAGGCCAGCCGGCTCTGCTCCTCACCCATCTCCACGTTGTTGATATGCAGGCCCCGCGCATAAGCCGATCCCCACCACGCCATTGCACAACCGGGATCAATCGTCGCCGCCTGTTCGAACGACCGGATCGCTTCATCATGGTTATACCCGTACAGCAGCTGGATCCCCTGGTTGAACCACTCCAGCTGCAAGGATTTCATTTTCTTTTTCATGGCAATCGCCATGGACACGCAGCGCAGGCAGTCAGCCTTGATTCCCTGACTGTTGCTGTCACCAAACAATACCATGATGGCGTCGCCCATGAATTTATCGATGGTTCCGCCGTAGTGGGTGACAATCTTCGACATCTCGGTCAGATAATGATTTAGCAGATCTGTAAGGGCTTCTGCTTCCATCTCTTCTGAGAGCTGACTGAAATATTTGATGTCGGAAAAGAAGACGGTAATTTTTTTTCGTTCGGCCTGCAGGGTTTCATCGCGCCCCTGATTGATGGCTTTCCATACGGTAGGCGGTAAATAGCGGGACAATTTATACGCGCGGATTTTATGCCACTTCTGTTCGTTCTCCAGCTGCTTCTGGCTCATCACCAGCTTGCGGAATTTCTGATGCATATACACGGCGTGGACCAGAAAATAACACACGATGCCAATCAGACTGGCTGCGCTGATCTGCACATTGGTGCTGAGAATCAGCTGCGGTTTGTGCAACAGCAGGCTGACGAGCACTCCAGCCGCGAATGCCGCATTATCTTCCATCCAGCGACGAATCCCGCCGCTCAA
>CAZUXX010000577.1:0-2943 GCA_964624215.1 uncultured Planctomycetaceae bacterium | reverse complement strand
TCGTCCTCGTCAGGCGGAGGCTCTTCGAGTAGTTCGTCGTCCTCTTCCAGTAGTTCGTCCTCGACGAGTAGCTCTTCGAGCAGCGGTTCCTCCTCGTCCAGCAGTTCTTCAAGCAGCAGTTCGTCCTCATCGGGGGGCGGATCGTCGAGTTCCTCCAGCAGCTCGGTCTCCAGTTCTTCTTCGGCAGGCAGTTCTTCCTCCAGTTCCTCGTCCGGTCAGCGCGACAGCGGCCCCTGCTCCGAGTGCAACACGAGCGGAGGACCGGTTCGGTACTTCAACGGCGAAGTCCGGATCGAGGTCACGGATGTCGCCTCATCCGGGTTCGGCACCCCTTGGGCGCATACGCGAACGTACAGCAACCAGCAGAAAGTCGACTTCGACCGTGGCAACGGCTGGAACTGGAACCCGATCAACTGGCCGTATTTTGCTCAGTCCACGCTGGCCGGAGCGTCGCTCACCCTCTACAGCAACCTCTACAACCTCCGGTACTTCTACTACAACGCCGGCACGGACACCTACTCCCCGCAGTTCGGCGATCTCTCCACGCTGGAGCATCTCAGCGGGTCGGATCAACTTCAACTTACTGAGCCAGATGGGACAGTTATTCTGTTCCACGACCTGACGCACTCGACCCGGCCTGGCGGATTCGTCAGCATGACGTCTCCCGGCGGAACGACGCTAGCTGTCACGCAAGAGTCGGGTGACAAGATCGTCGAGTTGCAGCGGAGCGTCACCACCGGCGGAGTCACCTCTACCGAGTCATTCCTTTATGGATACATCACGTCTGGAGAACTGAGCGGGCATATTGAGTCCTGCACGGTCCGCAAGCGTGCCTCCTCGGGCGACCCGTGGGAGAACGTCACGCGGGTGGTCTATTCGTATTACGGAAGCAGCGATCCGTCCGGCAGTCTGGCCGACCTGCGCACGGCGACCAGGCAAACGTGGCAGAACAGCGCCTGGGTCGATACGGCCACCGACTACTACCGCTACCACAAGGCGGGCGGCACCAAAGGAGGCGCGCACGACCTGAAGTTTGTCTGCGGCCCTGAGGCGTTCGCTCGGCTTTCTGCGAACGTGGGCGACCCGTTCACGGCCAGCGATGCACAGGTCTCACTCTTTGCTGATTTCTACTACGAATACGACGGCAACGATCGAGTCTCACTGGAGCGGATGTACGCGGGGTCGAAGACGGTCACGTTCTCGTACACACGCAACCCCCGCTATCCGATCATCGTCGGTAGCTCATCCAGCTCGTCGATCGGCAGCACCGACTACAACGTCTGGATTTACAAAACCATTGAGACTCAGCCGGACGGCAGTCAGCGGATTACGTTCGCCAACTTCGCCGGCCAGACGATGCTGTCGGTCCTGAAGGCATCTGCATCAAGCAGCGACCAGTGGTGTACGTTCTTCCGCTACGATTCCCACGGACGGCAGATCTGGATGGCGCAGCCCTCGGCCGTGACCGGCTACGACGAGGATTACGACGACCTGCTCCACTACATGCCGATCTCCGGCAAGTATGAGTACCTCCGGGACAACGATGGCCTGATCCGGGTTACGGAGTACTATACCTCGTCCGGCAGCTCTTCGAGTTCCGGCGGCTCCAGCGCGGCCCCCGACGGCTATGTGAAAGCCGAGCAGATCATGAAGGGGCAGTTGGGAACGCCCATCACGCTCCGCTCGTGGGAGTACACCAGCCACACTGAAGGGGACACCACCGTCTTTCCGGTGTCGAAGGAAATCCGCTACCCGGACGAGTCCAACCCCTCACAGCAGATCATCACCGGTTATGAGTACACGTTCCATGCGGGGACGACGCAGATCGCACAGCAAACGACGATTCTCCCCGTCATTCCCACGTCGCAGAACGGCTCCGGCACGTCCAATTCCCGAAAAGATTACTTCGATACGCTCGGATATCGCACCTGGAGCATGGACGAACGCGGGTTCATTACCCGGTACGTCTACAACATCCGGAACGGGGCGCTGGTCCAGCGGATTGACGATGTCGATACGTCCGTGGTCTCGGGAGCGCCGGCCGGCTGGTCCACTCCGAGTGGCGGGGGCCTGAACCTTATCACCGACTTCTAGTCCGACGACCGGGGACGAATCACGCAGGAGCTCGGTCCCGCACACGTTGTCGACATCAACGGCGTCGCTACGACGGTTCGGCGAGCGATCTGGACCGTGTACGACGATGTCAACCACACGGTCCGAATCGGGCGGGGCTATGCGACCGGGACCGGACCGAACTACACCTTTACGCTCATCAACCCAGTCGAGATTCGCCAGTTCGACAAGTCCGACAAACCAGTCGCGGAGATTCTCGCCACGCGCGCATCGACTTCCGGGAAGCTGCTGCCGACCGACACCTTCCCGCAGTCAAGTTACGTCCGTTGGACCACATACCAGTACACCGACTGCTGTCTGCTCGCCTCACAACGCGTCTATCGGCTGATCCCCGCCTCCGGCGAGGGGAGCCCGGGGACAAACTACGACGAGACTGTCTATGGCTACGATGTAAACAAGCGCCGCAACCGCGTCGTGACGCCGGGCGGGACGATTACATTTACCGTCTTCGATCCGCGCAACCTCCCCAGTGAAGTGTTCATCGGGACCGACGACTCGGGAGCGTCCGCTTCCGATCCCACCGGTGGCGGTGTCGGCAGCAACAACATGGTGCCCGTGACGGAGAACCAGTTCGACGACGGCCAATCGGGCGGCGACGGTAACCTCACTCAGGTCGCACAGTGGGTGAACGGTTCCGTCTCTCGCGTCACCAATGGCGGCTATGACTGGCGCAACCGGCTGATCACGGTTGATGGCGAGATCGACTATTACGCCGAAGGATTTTACGACAACCTCGACCGCCTGATTCGCGTCGACCGCCGCAACACATCCGCCAGCGGGAACCTCATTGCCCGGCAGGAAACGAAGTTC
>CAZUXX010000576.1:0-2947 GCA_964624215.1 uncultured Planctomycetaceae bacterium | reverse complement strand
CCTGGACGCCCTCGGCCTTTGGCGCGGCGCAAGCCGGCTGGACCTTGCGTCGGAGGGGTGAGCGGATCACGGGGGCTGAAATCACATCAACGGGCGGTGTATCCTGCCGCATGCCTTTGAGAGAGTGCCTCCGATGTCCGAAACCTTCGAGAATGAACGCCGGGTTGTCGAACTGCTCCGCGAGGGCCGCAAGCGAATCGATGCGGAGCTGTCGAAGGTCATTGTCGGGCAGCGGGACATCATCGAGCAGCTGTTCATTGCGCTGTTTGCCGGCGGGCACTGTCTGATCACCGGGGCCCCCGGGCTGGCGAAGACACTGCTGGTGAAGTCGATTGCCCAGATCTTCGACCTCAAGTTCGCCCGGATCCAGTTCACACCGGACCTGATGCCGGCGGACATCACGGGGACGGAGATCCTCGAAGAGACCGAGGAGGGGCGGCGGCAGATGGTGTTCGTTCGGGGACCGGTGTTCGCGAATGTGCTGCTGGCAGACGAGATCAACCGGACTCCGCCCAAGACGCAGGCAGCCCTTCTGGAAGCGATGCAGGAGCATCAGGTGACCGCAGCGGGGGAGCGGCACCCTCTGGAGGAACCGTTCTTCGTGCTGGCGACGCAGAACCCGATCGAGATGGAGGGGACGTACCCGCTGCCAGAAGCTCAGCTCGACCGATTCATGCTGAATGTCGTCATTCACTACCTGCCGCATGATGACGAAGTAGAAGTGGTGCGGCGGACCACTGCTCCGGAAGCAGCCCGCATCGAGCCAGTGTTCTCGGGCGAGGACGTGCTGGCGTTTCACGATGTTGTTCGGCGCGTGCCGATTGCGCGCGAGATCATTGACTACGCCGTGCGGCTGGCGAGCGCTTCACGTCCGGGCGAAGGATCGACGGAGTTCGTGCGGCAGTGGATCAGCTGGGGGGCGGGCACGCGGGCATCGCAGTATCTCGTGCTGGGTGCAAAGGCGCGGGCCTTGTTTTACGGTCGGGCGCATGTCTCCGCCGAGGATGTGCGGGCCCTGGCCCACCCGGTGCTGCGGCATCGCATCCTCCTGAACTATCGCGCCGAGGCCGAAGGGATTCGTGTTGACGACGTCATCGAGCGGTTGCTGGAGTCGGTGACCCCCTAGGCTGCCCCGGGGAACGGGACTCGCTGATCCGGCCCCGGTTTCATGCTCAAGCCTCCACGGACGCGGTGCGATACTTCGCGATCGTGAGCGAGCGAGCGCAGTCAGCTGCATGAGCAGGCTGGCGGGATTGCTCCGGGTCTGCCGGTTCTTCCGAAAACACCAGGGAGGGCAGCGGTGTTGCCGGAGGACGACCGGGTGTGGCGAGGGGGCAACAGAGTAGGCACCAGTCAAGCAGTGCCACGGTCGGTTCCGCGGCTCCACCTACTCACGTAACAAACGCTTAGACAAGGAGTTACGGACTCAATGATGGAAAGCCTCACCGGCATTTCGAGGGATCGCAGGGTGGTTGGCATTCAGCATGCTTTACAGAGCATTCTGCACGCTGAACATCAATCTGGCGAACCCCACGGTGATTCCGATGAACGTTTCTCTGAAGACCTTGCTGAATGACGAGGCCGGCTTTGTTGCCACGGCAGAACTGGTGCTGATCTCGACGATCCTGGTGATCGGGCTGATTGCCGGACTGTCGGAGGTTTCGTGGAACGTCAACAACGAGTTGAAGGACTGCGGGAGAGCGTTCAGCCACATGAACCAGACGTATGCCGCTGACGGATCCCGGTTCGATGACGACCTGGGCTTCTATGGGGCCTCTGGCGGCTACTGAAGCGAAGACACCGCCTCTGATGCGGGGCACTGCGTGGGGTTGCTGCCCCGCTTCCTTTCAGCTCCTGGCGGCTTTGCCCGTCAGGAGCTGATTTCTTTTGCTGTTCGCGGGTGAGTGTTCTGCATCCTGCCCATGGCGTCCGGACGGCGGAGTCGCCGCCGTCATCTGCCGAGGAGTTGTCGGAAGCGGTGGGCCGAAACCAGAGACTCGGAGAAGTCGTGATGCCAAAAGAAAACGCCCGGCGGAAAGCCGGGCGTTTGTCATCCAGAGGACGCTGCACACACGCGTCGCCGGGAGTTCTCTGCTGATTACTGCTGCGGAAGCGAAGGATTCATGGGGCCGGCACAGCGGATCAGGTGGTCGTGGTCGATGTAGACCACATCCTCGACCTGCTCGGTGTGAGTGAACGGGACCGGCCAATGGGACCGCTTGGTTTCTTCAAAGAAGACGGTGCACTTGTAGTGGCAGTGGTGAATGCGGGCGGGGCCGACCATCGGAAAGAAGCGGCATTCGCCGAGGCGGTCGACGATCGGGGTGACGATCATCCGCACATTGTTCCGGCTTGTTTCGGCGAGGAAGGGAACGCCCCCTGCGGTGCTGTCGGGCAAGGCCCGCATCACTTCGTCGGGTGAGGGGGCGTCGAGGCAGAAGATGGGTACACCCTCTTCGACCGGGTCGAGGATGGGAACCTTCTTATAGCGTTCTTCTTCCCAATACTCGTCTTCCACCTTCTGGCTGAAGTACGGAGTGACCGGGATCAGCGGAGTCGTCCCGAAGTGCAGAGCCGCGATCCAGGCATCCTTCGCGAACCAGTAAGCCATTTTGCAGCCGCTGTTGGGAGCGGTGAAGAGGATCACCGCCAGCAGCAGCATGGCTTTCCTGAGGTACGGATTCAGAGTGGACATCCTCGAAGCCTCCGGGGTGACATCCGTGTGTGCAGTCCGGCGATTGCGCCGCCGGGTGCCGTCAGCAAAGCAACGGCTGTACTCTCTCATCGTCCGCCCGGAGGTGGGGACTTGTGAGATTATTCCGATTTTGTGGATTCCCGCGGAGCTGAGAAAGAGTCCGGCGATCCGATTTCGGCGGGTGCGCCGGCCTGCGGAGGGCCCACTCGGGATCTCATCCCGTTTTCTGTCAAGCAGTTACGAACAAGCGAA
>CAZUXX010000575.1:0-2951 GCA_964624215.1 uncultured Planctomycetaceae bacterium | reverse complement strand
CTCGGTCTGCGAACGGGGTGGCCTGAACTAATGGAGGCAATCGAGCAGGTGGAGGTGCTCCGACGCCGACCAGTCAGCTCTGGACCTTTTCAGCCGAGGTAGGGCTCCGCTCGCTTCTCCAGAAAGTGCTGGATCCGGAGCCGGATCGATGGGTGGATCACCATGTCCTCGAGCTCGTCGGGACTGAAGTAGCCAACTTCGCTCGTCTCGTCGCTCGTCGCCAGTTCACCGCCGACACGTCGACACACGAAGCAGACCGAGAACTGCTGGCGCACCTCACCGTCCGAGTACTCGACGACGTGCTTCGGGTTCGAGTAGATCCCGACCAGTGACACCACCTCGACGTCGAGACCAGTCTCCTCCTTGACCTCTCGCAAAGCCGTCTCCGCGATGGTCTCCCCAGGTTTCATCGTGCCTCCGGGGATCGTCCAGACCGTGTTGTCGGTGCGCTTCGCCAACAGCAAGCGTCCTTCGTCATCGACGATCACGGCCGAGGCAGCGGGAACGAGCCTGGTCGGCCAGGGTGCGTCGGGGTCGTTGAAGTGGTCGATGCGTGTCATGGTGCAGGGATCGGTTTTGAGACGGCCCAGACCCGCTCGAAGTGAGCCACGAATCCGTCGAACATGCCGTCGTCGCCGAGGCGGCGAATGTGGAGCAAGGGGGCGCGATAGCCCTTCAGGGCGTAGAGGTGGGGTGTCACGAACATCTCGTCGTCTCCTTGAAAGACCGAGTTGTACATCCTCGTCTGGTGGAAGCGCAGATCGATGCCTTCCACCCCGAACAGCGGTTTGAAGTGGTCGATCGTGGTGCGTATCCGATCGGAGAGGGTGCCCCCGAGACCTTCCTCCTCGTCGCGTTCGGCCACGTATGGCGAGTCGGGGTTGGCGAGGGCGATGCGAATTCGGCATCCGGATGCCGCCTTGTCGATCAGGAGTCGGTCGAGGCGAAAGTGGTCCTCGGGTAGGAACTGCATGGCGTAGCCGAGCAGGTCGATGCTGGTCTCTGCTCCGGTGAGGATGGCCCACCACCGAGCTTTGGGGGCGTCGGCCCGATGCGCCCATACGGCGACGATCTCCCCGGTCACCTCGTGATCCTCTGACAACGCGGGACCTTGCGGCGGGGCCGGCCACAGGTCGGTCTCGGCGACACCGAGTACGTCCGCCACTCGTGTCTTCAAGCCGATCCGCCGCGGAATGACGCCCTTGTTGGTCCAGCGCCACACGGACTTCGGATCGACCCCGACAGCTTCAGCCAGGCGGTCGGCCGAGACACCGGCCTGTTCCATCACCTGACGGAGTTGGTCGTTGCGCGTCATTCGATTCTCCAAGTCGTAAGACATAAGGGGCGCACGAGAAACGCGAACGCGACGCGATTTCGCATCTGCAGACGTCTCAGAGCCGCGGTTGTGCCGTCCACTGGCTCCCGCGTATCTCGTCGGGAGGCGCCAAAGGTGCGCCGGAAAGGAAGGTGGAGGTGAAACTCCCGATCGATACCACGGGGATGACGTTCCTCGCGGCCGGCCCGCCCGAGCCGGTGCTCGACTTCGAGTCGAAGGCACCCAGGGTGGACGAGAGCGGCGCGCCGCTGCACTCGGTGCAGGTGGTGGCGTTGAACGACGGCGGTGCCGAGGTAATCGCCGTGAAGGTGGCTGGTCAGCCAAAGGGCGTCACCCAGGGCAGCACGGTGAAGATCACCGGACTGGTGGCGACACCGTGGAGCATGGGCGACCGCAGCGGCGTGGCCTACCGGGCCGACCAGATCGAGCCCGTCCAGGCCGCCAGGTCCGGCTCGTAATCGAAGGTGGCCCCGATGACTCACCTCCGTGCCAAAGATCCAAGGGCTGGCGACCGTGCGTAGCCACGAGGAAGACGTGGCCGAGGAGATCATCGGGGCCTTCCTTCGCGCCTTGTGGGGATTCCGCCTCGAACTGGCGATCGCCCTCATCGGCGCAGCGTTGTGGATGGTTATCAGGCACTACCTCGGTGATTCCGAAGCATGGATTGCCGAGGCGGTCGCCGTGGCGCTGGTGTTGGCCGTGCCGGCGATTCGTCGCCTCGTGGGACGCCTCCTACGCCATGCCCGGGTGCGACGACAGTGGGCTCGGGCCGTGCGCTCGGCCCGGATCCCATCACTGGAGGACCGAGTGCCCACGGTGCGCAGACTGAGGGACATCCCGGCGGGGGAACGGTTCGATGTGCGGGTCCCGCCTGGAAGCAGCGTGCCGGAACTCGAACGAGCTTCCGAGGTGATCGCCGCCGCACTGCGAGTCCGTGATCTCCGCGTGCGCCGCCACCCCGACAATGCCTCCCTCGCCGAAGTCGTGGTAGCACGCCAAGACCCACTCGCCGTGGGCCCTCCACTCCCGTGGCCGCAGGCCGATGCGGCGCGGGCCAGTCTGTGGGAGCCCATCCCGGTCGGCGTCGGCGAGGACGGCGAGAACGTGACGGTTCTGCTGCCGGAACGGAACCTGCTGCTCGGTGGCGAGCCCGGAGCGGGCAAGTCGGTTGCCCTGTCGATGCTGGTAGCGACCGCAGCGCTCGACCCGGCATGCCGGCTCTGGCTACTCGATGGGAAGCTCGTCGAACTCGCCACCTGGAACCGATGCGCGGAACGGAGCGCTGGCGTCAGCTGCGCAGAGGCCATCGACCTGCTGCACACCTTGCAGAAGGAAATGGACCATCGGTACGCGCAGCTCCTCGGCTCAGGAAGGCGCAAGGTGGCCCAGGACGACGAACTCGCCCTCCACGTCGTCGTCATCGACGAGCTCGCCCACTATCTCACTGCCTCGGACCGCAAGGAGCGCTCAGAGTTCGCAGACTTGCTCCGTGACCTCGTGTCCCGCGGCCGAGCGGCCGGGATCATCGTGCTCGCCGCTACCCAGAAGCCATCCGCCGACGTTGTTCCCACCTCGATCCGGGATCTCTTCGGGTTCCGGTGGGCCATGCGCTGCT
>CAZUXX010000574.1:0-2954 GCA_964624215.1 uncultured Planctomycetaceae bacterium | reverse complement strand
CAGGCGTCGGTCCGGGCCAGACTCGCGGGTGAGCCATCGGGAGGCGGTTTGCCAGCCGTAGCCGAAAAACTGCCGGCCACCGGTCCGATGGTCGCGGTTTAATCGGCCTCATCCTCAATGGCCACACTCTTTCCCAGCGAGATATGGAATTGCGCGATTCGATCCCGAATCTTCCCTCGCGTAATCCCGAGGATCTCCGAGGCCCGGGTCTGGTTCCCCTCGGTGGCCTGGAGCACTCGGGTGAACAGGTAGCGCTCCATCATCTCCGTCGTCTCGGCATACAGGTCAGTCGAGTTGGCGGCCAGCCGGGACTCGATAAAGCCGGGCAGATTCGCATCCGGAAGGCCGTCGGCCGCCGCAATCGACGGCGGACGGAAATCAGTCCCCGGGACGGTGCGGATTCCCCGGACCTCCTCGGGGAGGAATTCGGGGACAATCACCGGGCCGGTGGCCTTCATGAGCATCTGGCGGACGACACTCTGCATCTCCCGAACGTTCCCGGGCCAGTCGTACGCGGCGAGGATTTGCAGAGCCTCCGGCGAGATGCCTTCGATCTCGGACTTTTGCAATTCGCGGGTGAACTGCCTCAGGAAGTACTGCAGCAACAGGGGGATGTCCCCTTCGCGTTCCCGGAGCGGCGGAAGGAAGACCGAGACCCCGTTGAGCCGGTAAAACAGATCGGCCCGGAACGTCCCTTCGTGGACCATCTTTTCGAGCGGCTGGTTCGTCGCCGCGATGATCCTCACATCGGTTTCGATGGTCTTGGTCCCACCGACCCGTTCAAATCGCTGCTCTTGCAACAGCCGGAGCACCTTCCCCTGAACCAGAGGAGACATGTCACCGACTTCGTCGAGGAACAGGGTCCCTCCGTTACACTGCTCGAACTTTCCGATTCGCAGGCGGTCTGCGCCGGTGAACGATCCCTTCTCGTGACCGAACAGTTCCGACTCGAGCAGCGTGTCGGGGAGAGCGGCACAGTTGACCGCCATGAACGGCTTGTCCCGCCGGTTGCTGAAGTGATAGATCGCCCGCGCGACCAGTTCCTTCCCTGTTCCGCTTTCCCCGCGAATGAGTGCGGTGACGTTCTGCCGCGCGATCCGTCCGACAGCCTTGAACACTTCCAACATGCGTGGGCTGCGGCCCACGAACAGGTCGCCATCGTCGGGGCCATCATCGGTCACCTGCAGAGCGACCGGAGTATTCATCAGCCGGCGGGTTTCAAGTGCCTGGCTGACGAGTGCCCCCAGCTTGGTGAGGTCGAGCGGCTTGGCGACGTAGTCGTAGCCTCCCAGCTGCATCGCCTCGATGGCAGTCTCGCTCCCGGCACCGGCGGTAATGAAGATGATCGGGAGGCGACGATCCTCGTCGTGGATCCGCTGGAAGAGTTCGAGCCCCGAGACCTCCGGGAGTCCGATATCGAGCAGCACGACGTCCGGCTTTCGTTCCCGGACCAGCTCCAGCCCGGTCGACGCATTGGCCGCCGTAAGCACTTCCACATCGATGTCCGCAACGGCGCGGGTCACCAGATGCGCAACGGACCGATCATCATCAATCACAAGCAACAACGGCATGGAACTTCAATCCGATCCGCGTTTTGATTTCCCTGGCTCGTGCCGATTGTACTGTCTGACCAGCACGGCGAGCAGTTTCTGTTGGTCAATTGGTTTGCTGACGTAGTCGTCGCATCCCATCCGCAAACATTTCTCCCGGTCGACCGCCATGGCTCCCGCGGTCAGGGCAATGATCGGAGTGCGGCACCCCTCCTCGCGCAGGGTGGCCGTGGCGGTGAATCCATCCATCACCGGCATCTGCATGTCCATCAGGATCAGATGGAACGGCTTCCCTTCGCGCTCCGCCCGCCGGACATCCTCCACCGCCTCACGTCCATCGGCTGCGAACACGATCTCCGAAACGAGATCGGAGAGCATGCGTTGCATCAGAAAGCGAATTGCTGCCGTATCCTCGGCAATCAACACGCGGCTGGGGATGAGCAGTTCGACCGAGTCCTTCATACGCTGGACGGCCGACTTCTCGCGATTCGCAATTTCTTCCGGTTGCTGCAACGGGACGTTGGCGGGACGTCCGGTCGGGATCACCAGCGTGAACACGCTCCCCCGGCCCAGCTCGCTGCTGACCTCCAGACACCCGCCGAGCATCGATGCCAGGCGCTGGGAGATGGTCAGCCCCAACCCGGTTCCGCCGACCCGCCGCGCAATGCCGGCGTCTCCCTGGCGAAAGGCCTCGAAGACGACTTCGAGTTGCTCCCGCGAGATCCCCATCCCGGTATCTTCGACAGCGACTCGCAGGTTCAGTCCTTCATCGGTGGGCACGCTGCGGACCACGAGTCGCACGCTCCCCACGCTGGTGAACTTGATGGCGTTACTCACCAGGTTGAGCAGGATCTGACGGACACGCAGCGGGTCGGTCGTGATCGTGTCGGGAATTCCGGTTTCGTAGCGGGTCGTCAGAGCAATCCCTTTCGACGCAGCGACCGGCTGCATCAGCGCCTGAACCTCGTTCATCAGGGACACCACTGACGCCGTCTCGGTCCGCAGCTCCAGCCGACCGGCCTCGATCTTCGAGAGGTCGAGAACGTCATTGAGAATCCCGAGCAGCAACTGCCCCTGATTGCGGATGACCTGCACCATCTCGGCCGCACCGGGATCCTTCAGTTGCGGCTGCAAGGTATCGGCACAACCGAGGATGGCGGTCAGGGGGGTACGAATTTCGTGGCTCATGTTCGCCAGGAACTCGCTTTTCGCCTGGCTTGCCGACTCGGCTGTTCGACGGGCCTCGCGCAGCTGTTGTTCACTCCGCAGCCGCTCGGTGGCATCGACCTGAATCCCGACGAAGTGTGTGACGCGCCCGTCCGAATCCTCGACCGGTGAGATGTGCAGTTCGTTGAAGAAGGGCTCTCCGTCGGCGCGGTAGTTGAGGATCGTCACATGGCATTC
>CAZUXX010000573.1:0-2966 GCA_964624215.1 uncultured Planctomycetaceae bacterium | reverse complement strand
AGGTTGAGCTCGTGACTGGTGGAGGCGAGGAGCTTTTCGGTGCGGTTGAGGCGATCCTGGTGATCGCGCAACCGTGCTTCGAGCAGGTCGACATCTGCCGCGGTACCGGCGCAGCCGGCCGTGATGATGCTCGCGAGAGCCAGCGAGCAGCGAGCCCACACGTGGCGCGACGTCATGGCGGACCTCCTGTCCTATGGAAGAGCACCCCTTACGGTGCTCCGTCGTCAGTCGGCCGAGGGGAGATCGACCTGTTCGAGGACGCGATCGATGAGTCCGTACTCAGCGGCCTCTTCGGCGGACATGAACTTGTCGCGATCGGTGTCGGCCTCGATTTCCTCCATGGTGCGTCCGGTGTGCTTGAGGAGGATCTCGTTCATCCGCCGCTTCATCTTCAGCAGCTCTTTGGCGTGGATTTCGAGCTCGGTGGCGGTGCCTTCCATGCCGGCGAGAGGCTGGTGGATCATGATCCGGGAGTTGGGCAGCGAGAAACGTTTGCCGGGGGCGCCGGCGGTCAGGAGGATGGCCCCCATGCTGCTGGCCTGGCCGATGCAGTAAGTGGCGACATCACAGGTGATGTACTGCATGGTGTCGTACATGGCGAGGCCCGCCGTGACGGAACCGCCCGGCGAGTTGATGTACATGTGGACGTCGGCCTTCGGGTCGTCGAACTGCAGGAACAGCAACTGGGCGACGATCGAGTTGGAGATCTGATCGTTGACCTGGCTGCCGAGGAAGATGATGCGGTCCTTGAGCAGCCGGGAGTAGATGTCCATGGCCCGCTCTTCGCGGCCGGACTTCTCAATGACGTAGGGAACCAGAGTGGTCATGTGGAATTGCCAGTAGTCAGATATCAGCGATCAGTTGTCAGCACACTCTCGAGTTCGAGTTGTCTGCCTGGAGGCCTGGGGGTCCATCGCTGTCATGCTCAGATGGACGGGAGCCGTCGGGCGATTGATCGGCCTCAGTCCTTCTTCTCGGGAGGTTTGGCCTTGTCCCGCTTGGGGGTGACGACCTCGTCGACGAGGCCGTAGTCCTTGGCCATCTGGGGATGGAGGTAGCGGTCGCGTTCGGTGTCGCGCGCGATGACCTCCAGGGGCTGGCCGGTGTGATGTGCGAGAATGCGGTTGAGGGTATCGCGGGTGTCGAGGATCTCGCGTGCCTGGATCTCGATGTCGGAGACCTGCCCGCCAACCTGCCCGTAGGGCTGGTGGATCATCATCTTTGCGTGGGGGAGGATGTAGCGCTTCCCGTGCGAGCCTCCGGCCATCAGGATGGCTGCCCCGCTGGCAGCCAGTCCGACGCAGTAGGTGGCCACATCACACTCGAGGTACTGCATCGTGTCGTACATCGCCAGGGTGGCGGTGACGGAGCCGCCGGGGGAGTTGATGTAGAAGTGGATGTCCTGGTGCCGGTTCTCGGACTGGAGGAACAGCATCTTCATGACAACGAGGTTGGCCACGGCGTCGTGGATCGGCCCGTCGAGGAAGATGATGCGGTTCTCGAGGAGCAGGTCCCCGATGGTCATCTGACGCATCCGTTGGTAGTCCTGCGCGACGGGGGCGACGGGCGAATGCTGTTGCAAGCTCAAATAATCCATTGTTGATCCTTCTGATCCACGAGGCCGTCAGCGACCTCGCGAGGATTGTTGACCTGACCGGCGAGCGTGTCAACACGCAGCCCGTAAGGTCAATGCAAGTACCGGCGGAATGAGCGCGAGTGGCCGGGGCGGGTGGTGACGGGAGGAAAGACAACCGGCTGCGCTCTGGCACGTGGTTGGGGGCTGATGACGCGTGCGAAGTGGCAGCGGCTCTGGTCACGAATGCGCTGAATTCACACCGCACCGAGATGGTCAGAGTGTTTCACGTGAAACGCAAGCAGGGGGCTGAGCACGGGGGCATCCGTTGAGACTGCGGCTGGTGGGGGAGCGATTCAGCGCGTCGCTGCAGTTACTGGTGCCTGTGTTCTGCGTCAGCAGGGACAGAGGAGCAGTCGCGTGCGGTGATGGCGAGCCGTCGAAAGTCGTCGGGCGGATGTGAGTGGAATTTCATCCAGACTCCGGTGAGCGGGTGGGCAAACTCGAGACGGCTGGCATGCAGGGCGTGGCGGGACTGGTCCGCGGAGTCGTCGGGCAGGGCGGGGGCATGTGAGATCGGGGAGTCGACGAGCGTTGCCGATGCCGGTGCCGGTTGAGGAACATCGAGGCCGGAGCGAAGAGCGCGGACGGCCGATCGCGGTGTCCGGTAGGCGCCGCGGGGGAGGTAGAACTCGTCTCCCAGGAGCGGATGCCCGATGTGGGCAAAGTGGACGCGGATCTGGTGATTTCTCCCGGTGCGTGGCTGGACCTCGACGAGCGTGCAGCCGGGGAGTTGCTTTAGGACTTTGTAATACGTCAGTGCGGGCTTGCGGTCGACGGCATCGGCGCGCGCGGACATGAGGACCCCGCGACCGCGGCTGGAGCGGCCGATTGGCAGGTCGATGGTTCCGGAGTCGCGCTTGAGGTGTCCGCTGACGAGGGCGAGGTAGGTCTTGGAGACGCGGCCGTGCTCGAACGCTGTCGAGAGCGCCGCATGTGACTGATGAGTGGTGGCAACGACCATGAGTCCGCTGGTCTGCCGGTCGAGCCGATGCACGATTCCCGGGCGGACCAGTCCGCGGAGCGGGGTTCGGCGGTCGAGCTCCCATTGCAGGATGTTGGCGAGGGTGCCGGTCTGGAAATCGCCCGTGGGATGTGAGACGACGCCGGCGGGCTTGTCGACCACGAGCAGCCAGTGGTCCTCATAGAGAATGGGGACGGGGTGTGGTTCGGGTTCGAGCAGTTTGTCGGGCGGTTCGATCAGCCGCACCTGCACGCGCTCGCCCCGAACGACGCGGCGGTCGGGAGCCGCGGGGACAAAGTCGATGTGAACCTGGCGAGCGGCCACGAGCCGGGCGAGTCGCCAGGAGGAGTAGTTGCGGAGATGCCGCGC
>CAZUXX010000572.1:0-2966 GCA_964624215.1 uncultured Planctomycetaceae bacterium | reverse complement strand
GGCCTCTCCGCCGCGAACTTCTCCGACGATGATCCGGTCGGGGCGCATTCTCAATGAGGCGCGGAACAACTGACGGATCGTCACTTCACCGCGACCATCGGCATCTCCCTGCTGGGATTCGAGGTACAGGGAGTGTGCCTGGGCGAGTCTGAGTTCGCTGCTGTCTTCGATGACGACGATCCGCTCGTCTTCGGGGATGCTGGTGGAGAGTGCGTTGAGGAATGTTGTTTTCCCGGTGCCCGTCCCGCCGGCCACGACGATGTTCTTTCGCAGCCTCACAGCGATTCCGAGGAACTCGACCGCTGCTTCGGAGAGGCTGCCAAACCTGACGAAGTCGGCCAGGTCGAGGATGTCCCGCTTGAACTTGCGGATGGTGAGCGTCGTTCCGCGGCGTGCCGAGGGGGGGATGATGGCGTGGACGCGGGATCCATCCGGCAGCCGGGCATCGAGGATGGGCCGGTCTTCGTCGATCTCGCGGCCGACGTACTGGGCAATGTTGTGGATGGCCGAGAGCAGGGCATCTTCGCTCTGGAAGCGGGCAGGGGTCCGGTACAGACGCCCGCTGCGTTCGATATAGACCTCGAACGGACCGTTGACCATGACTTCGGTCACGGTGTCGTCGAGCAGGAATTCGCGGATCGGTCGCAGGAAGTAGTCGACCGACGACTCGAAGATCGTTTCGCGATTCATGGAATGCCTCGAAAGAGGGGCTGCTCCCGCGGGTCCTGAACGAGAACGCGGGTGCGGGCCGGTCGGGACATCATCGCAGGCGGGCGAGGGCCGCTCAATTCCGGTCGAGAGCCCAAGAGACGGCTCCCGGGGTTGGACATGGAATCGGGTTGAGAGTCAGAGTTTCGGGTCGCCGATGGGCAATGGCTCGTCAATCCGGGGTGAGAGCCCTATCCTTGAGGGATGCCGGGCAGGCTGGCTTCGGGATTCATCGGAGCGGAGCCATCGGGTCCCGCTGGCGGTGATCTGGGGGACTGGAGGACCGGCATCCTACCTTCCTTGCGACGTGGAGTGACGCACCGAGGCATCGCTCCGCGGCTCGTCCGTTGTCAACGTGGAGAACGCAGATGCGACATGCTCGGTTTTGGATTCTGGCAGTGGCAGCCCTGATTGCGGTGGCTCCGGCCGTTCACGCGCAATGGGGTGATGTCAGCGGTCAGATCGTGTTTGAAGGTGACATCCCCGAGCTTGAACCGAAGGTTGTCAAAGGGGATCCGACCGTCAAGAACCCGGAAGTGTGTGCGGCGGAGACCATCCCGGATTACACATTCAAGGTGAACCCGGAGAACAAGGGAATTGCAGACGTCTTTGTCTGGGTGCGGCGCCCCACGAAGGTGAATCCTGAACTGGCGAATGCTGAACTGGAACCACTCGTGGTTGACCAGAAGTACTGCCAGTTCCTGCCGTACACGGCGGTGGTACGGACCGGTCAGAAGGTCGTGGCGAAGAGTCAGGACGCGACCCCGCACAACGACCACGGCTACAACATTCTGAATCCGGGGTTCAACATCACAGTGGCGGCGAACGATCGCGAGGGGATCGAGATTCCGGTCGACAAAGCCAACAAGCGGCCTGAGCCGCTGCCGATCGCGGTGAAGTGCGACATCCACCCGCACATGGAGGCGTACTGGCTGATTGTGGACCATCCATACGCGGCGGTGACGGGTGAAGACGGGACGTTCACGATCAAGGGTCTGCCTGCCGGCAAGAACGTGCTGACCGTCTGGCACAGCCGCGGCGGCTACCTGGCGCGGGCGCTGGAAGTTGACGTTCCCGCCGGGGGCGAAGCGAAGCTGGATCCGGTGACCGTCAAAGCCCAGATGAGCGGCAACAGGCTGGAGAAGCTGATCGGCCAGTAGGACTCTGACCGGCCCGGAGTCCGAGAATGCTGAAGACCCGTCGCAACTGCGGCGGGTCTTTCTGTTTGCGGCGTCTGCCAGGCGAAGAGGTGGCGTCAGGCCTGTTCACGAGTGCTCACGGGGGGCGACGCCACGAGGGCCGGTGCGGCACTTCACGCAGAACGCTTGCTGCCAGTGGCGATGGGGGAGCGTCAGAACTGCTGCAGAAAACGGACGTCGTTTTCGTAGAACAGGCGAATATCGCGGACCTGATGCCGCCGCATGCAGAACCGCTCGATGCCCAGCCCGAAGGCAAAGCCGGTGACTTCTTCCGGGTCGTAGCCGACGGCCTGCAAGACGTTCGGGTCGACCATTCCGGCTCCGCCGATTTCCATCCAGCCACCGGCCCAGCTCATGTCGACTTCGACCGAGGGTTCGGTGAAGGGGAAGAACGACGGGCGGAACCGGACCTCGACATCTTCACCGAGATAGGCTTCGGCGAAGAGCCGCAGGACGGTCTTCAGGTCGGCCATGGTGACGGAGGTGTCGATCCAGAGTCCTTCCATTTGATGGAACATGCAGGAGTGCGTGTCATCCATCGCGTCGGGACGGTAGACGCGTCCGAGAGAGACGATCCGCACCGGGGGCGGGGTGTTCTCCATGACGCGGATCTGGACGGTCGACGTCTGGCTGCGCAGAAGCATCGGTCCGCCGGAGGCTGAGTTGGCCGTGGCGAGATAGAAGTTGTCGAGCGGGTCGCGTGCGGGGTGATCCTCCGGGATGTTGAGAGCGACGAAGTTGTGGTACTTGTCCTCAATCTCGGGGCCTTCGGCGACGGAGAACCCGAGCCGAGCGGTGATCTCCCGGAACTCCTGCATCGTCTGCGTGAGCGGATGCCGGCTGCCGAGCCGGAGGGGCTTTCCGGGGAGCGTCAGGTCAATTCCCTCGACCTGGCCGGGACTGGATTGCAACCGCTCTTTTGCCGCATCGTAGGCAGCCTGGACGCGGTTCTTGGTTTCGTTGAACTGCTGGCCGACGGCCGGCCGCTCCTCGGGAGGGACGGTGCCGAGGATCTTCTGGAGCTCCCGAAGACGGCCCTGTTTTTTGCCCAGGAACTCG
>CAZUXX010000571.1:0-2973 GCA_964624215.1 uncultured Planctomycetaceae bacterium | reverse complement strand
GAACCGTCGTTCATAGTCCCGCAGGTTCGTCTTCAGCACCTCGACCAGCTGAGGAACCACCGGAGGCGGCAACACCACCCGCGCCACAATCCGCTGGACCTCTCCCATGCGCAGGGCAAAGTCCAGCACCCATTCGTACTGGGCAGCAAGAATCAGCACGCCATTGCTGAACACGCCGTTCCCGATCGATTCGGGCACACGCGCACTCAGGGCCCCTCGCGGCGGGATCTCGTCTGCGTCGCCAGGGGGAATAGGATCCGGAAAATCCGACATGACCAGTCGCAGAAAAGAAGCGATTCACCCACCCGGGGAACTACTTCTTGGCTGCTTCCTTTTCCAGTTCAGCAGCCTTGGCGCGAGCGTCGGCATCCGCCTTAAGCCGCTTGCGGACATCGACTTCAAGCTCGCCAAAAATCGCCTCATGACGCTGAACTGCCGAAGTCAGCAGGCCGGCCAAACGCTTGGCGGTAAAATGATTCATGATCACACGACTGCCGATCCGGATGGTCTGGTCGGCTGCCGCGTACGGATTGGGATTCATCGCCAGATCGAGGATGACCTCCTCGGGAGTGCTGGATACGCGGCAAAAGTTCGCGTACAAGACGGACGCCGATGATTCATCGATGTGAATGCGGACCGTCGCCTGTTCTCCAGCGGCTTCGCCTGTCTTGCCCGTTTGCTTGTTTGCCATGTTGCTTTGTTCTCGAAGCGGACCCGTCTGTCAAAAGCGGAGTGCAATGAGTGCAATGCGTGCGCACCCGGAGAGTTCCGGTTGCGTGATGGTATAGCAGGCAGCCCGCGTCGATGACAGTCCGCCAGTACAATGTGTGGACGTTCGCTCCAATCCGACGAACCCGCGCCCGCGTACAGTCCCCCGACGATCCCCTCCGAACCCCCGCTGCGACGACGTCCGCACTCCCATTCATCGCGGAAATCCTGCTCCGCCAGGACCGTCCCGGCCTTCACAAAACAACTCCGGCCGCAACCGGACCGAGAGAATTCCCGAGGAATCACAAACGTGTCTGAACTGACCCCCAGAGAAGTCGTCCAGCAGCTCGATCGTCACATCATCGGGCAGGCCGCTGCCAAGCGGGCTGTCGCCATCGCACTGCGAAACCGCTGGCGCTGGAAGCAGCTCCCGCAGGAATTCCGCCGGGAGGTGACCCCCAAAAACATCATCATGATCGGTCCGACCGGGGTCGGCAAAACCGAGATCACACGCCGACTGGCCCAACTGACCGGTGCCCCCTTCATCAAGGTCGAAGCCACCAAGTACACCGAGGTCGGCTACTACGGCCGCGATGTCGAAAGCATGGTCCGCGATCTCGTCGAATCCGCCATCCAGATCGTCAAGGAATCGAAGCGGCACGAAGTCCTGCCGAAGGCCGCGCAACGAACCGAAGAACGCCTGCTCGACCTCCTTCTGCCGGCCAGAGAAGTCCGCCCACACGATCCGGCCGACGACGCCGAAGCCCGCCACGTCCGCACCCGCGAACGCTTCCGCGATATGCTTAAAGCCGGGGAACTCGAAGACCGCGAAGTCGAATTTCGCGTCGAACAGAAACAGTCACCCGTCCAGGTCTTCTCGAACATGGGGATGGACCAGATGGACACCGACTTCCAGAACATGCTCGAACGACTCATGCCCCGGCAGTCCCAACAGCGCAAACTGCCGATTCGCGAAGCCCGCGGCATCATCCTCGAACAGGAAATCGATGCCCTGATGGATCAGGATGTCATCCACGAAGAAGCCATTCGCCTCGCCGAAGGTTCAGGCATCATCTTCATCGACGAAATCGACAAGATCTGTGACGACTCCGAAGGCTCACGCAAGGACCATGTCAGCCGCCACGGAGTGCAACGCGACCTGCTCCCCATCGTGGAAGGGACCACCGTCCAGACCCGCTACGGAAACGTCACCACCGATCACATCCTGTTCATCGCTGCCGGGGCGTTTCATCGCTCCCGCCCGGCCGATCTGATGCCCGAACTGCAGGGGCGGTTCCCCATTCGCGTCGAACTGACAGACCTTTCACGCGACGACTTCCTGCGAATCCTCACCGAACCGACCAGCAGCCTCACGCGGCAGTACACCGCACTCCTCGAGACCGACGGCGTGACGATCGAATTTCTGCCCGATGGTCTCGAACGCATCGCCGATATCGCCTGGCAGGTCAACCAGTCGACGCAGAACATCGGAGCCCGGCGACTGCACACGATTCTCGAACGACTGCTCGAAGACATCAGCTTCGAAGCTCCCGACCGCCGCGGAGAAACCATCCGCATCGATGCCGCCATGGTTAGCGACAAGCTTCAGGAGATCGTGCAACAGGAGGACCTCTCGAAGTTCATCCTCTGATCCCCTCCTGCTGGCGGGTGGCGGTTCATTGCCGCAGTCCGGCCTTCCACATCAACCGGCGCAGCAGGGCAGGGGATTGCACCGGCAGCACAGAATCGGCAGCATGAGGCAACCACAAAACGTCGGTTGCCTGACATCGCTTCCCTCCCGCCCGGACCCCCATGCAGACTCGCCCGCTCGCCGAGACTGGCCTTCACTTGCCGATCCTCTCGTTCGGCGCCTCGTCGCTCGGACAGGAATTCCGGCAGGTCAACCTCGATGAGGCACTCGCCGCCGTTCACGCAGCACTCGACTGCGGAATGAACTACATCGACACCTCCCCCTTCTACGGCCGCGGGATGAGTGAGGTCCTGCTGGGGATTGCTCTCCGCGATGTCCCGCGGGATTCCTACATCCTCAGCACGAAGCTCGGTCGCTACAGCAAGACTCACTTCGACTTTTCCGCCAGGCGGGTCGCCGAAAGTGTCGACATCTCACTCGAGCGCCTGGGAGTCGATCACATCGAGATCATGCTCTGTCACGATATCGAGTTCGTCGACATGCAGCAGATCGTCGACGAAACCCTCCCCGCCCTGCGCAAGGAGCAGCAAAAGGGAAAGATCGGACTGGTCGGC
>CAZUXX010000570.1:0-2981 GCA_964624215.1 uncultured Planctomycetaceae bacterium | reverse complement strand
CATGCGCGAGACGAAGTCGACATGGCAGGAGATCCGCAGTGATGACGCGGAAACGTGGCAGGGCCACACGCCGACAGATTACCAGTCGCTTATGCGTCTGGCGAGTCCGAATTGTCGCTGTTCAGCTCGCGGACAACTGGTTGACGGAGCTGCCTTCGAGGTCTTCCTCGTGATACGGCCAGGTGAGGCTGAAGAGTGTTCCTTCGCCTTCGACCGATTCGACGCGGATCTCTCCGCCGTGTTCGCGGAGGATTTTCTGGCTGACGGCGAGCCCCAGGCCTGTGCCCCGCGAGCCCTTCTCGGAGCGAAACAGGTCGAAGAGCACGGGGATTTCGTTCTGGGGGATACCGGGACCGTTGTCGCGGATGTCGATCCGCATCGCGTTCTCACCGGTATCGAAGGCCGTCGTGATCCAGACTTTGGCGTCTTCCTGCTCTGCGACGGCCTCGAGGGCATTGGTGACGATGTTCAGGACGGCACGATGGATGGCGTCGGGATCGAACAGACTCGAGGGGGGCCCGTCGGCCAGCGAGAGCAGGATTTCGATGTGCTGCTCCTCGGCTCCGGGCTGGACGAGTTCGTAGATTTCGCGGACGGTGTCGTTGACGTTCGCGAGGCGGAGCCTGGGAGGACGGTCCTTGCTGAAGGAGAGCATGTCCATCACGAGATTGAAGATGCGGTCCTGATTCCGCTGGACGATGCCCCAGCCCTTGCGAACGACGTCGACTTCGGAGTTTTTGAGTCCCTGATCGAGGAGGTAGCCTCCCCCTTTCATGCCCTGGAGGATGTTCTTGATGTCGTGTGCAAGCACGGCGATGGCCTGTCCGACGGCAGCCAGACGTTCGGCAGAGACGAGGGCCTGCTGATAGCGATTGTTTTCGACGGCGAGTGCCGACTGCCGCCCGATCGCCAGGAGAAGCGTGAGGAGTTCCTTCGAGAAGCGTCCGGCATTGATGGCGCGGTCCATCGCGTTGGTGGTGATGTCGACGTAGATGACGCCCAGCAATTCGTAGCGGCCCTGGATGGGGACGCACATGGCCTCGCGAATGCCGGCCTTGAGGATGCTCTGGCCCTCTTCGAAGCGGGCGTCGTGCCGCGCATCGGTGGTGTGGACGCCGTGACCATGCTGAATGACGTATTCGACGATCGTCCGCGAGACGGGGAAGCGGTCGCTCAGCGAGACTCCGTCGCGCAGGCTGACGACGCGGGGCTCGATGCTGTCGGTGCGGGAGTCGGCGACGAACATCACGCCGCGATCGGCCCGGACCGCGTCAATCGAGAGATCGAGAATGCGTTTGAGCAACTGGTCGAGCGAGCCCGTCGGGCGCACGACCTCTTCTGAAATGCGGTAGAGGACCGCGAGGTTCGCGTCGGAGGGGGGGGCGTCTCCCAGCCCCGAAACCGCGTGCTGCTCGAACGCCCGCCCGGCCTGAAAATTGACGGAGCTGACAATCTGGGAGGCTTCGGCGTCGTGGGTGAAGTCGACCTTGCGAGAGATCAGGGACGATTCGGGAGAATCGATTTCGGTGAAGAGGAGAATGGTCCTTCCGACCTGGAGTTGATCTCCCGGCGAGAGGGGCTGGACGGTTGCGGGTTGTCCGTTGACGAATGTTCCGTTCGAGCTTCCGGCATCGCGGACGTACCACGAGCCGTTTTCGTGGAACAGGATCGCGTGCCGCCGGGAGACTTCCGAGTCCAGAATACGGATCTCGTTCTGAACAGCGCGGCCGATCCAGACGGTCGGCTGTGTCACCTCGAAGCGGCGCCCCTGGTCCAGTCCCTGAACGACGAGTAACCGCGCCTTCAGCAAAGTCACTGCCCCGCTATGAACTGTCGCCTCGATCCTGTGCTGGACCGCAGCATCCCGCTGCTGCGGCGTTGATTCTGCCCGCCCGCTGAGTGAGTCAACGTGTCGCTGAGCGGCGTTTGGTATGATAGCAGCCGGCAAACGAACCGGCAGTGTGGAGGGTGCTTTCATTCGCGAGGACGATATCGAGTCGCTACGCTGATTCTGAATGACTCGATCGATTCCCCTGTGCGAGAGCCTGTATGCGATCGTTGCTGCCAGTGATGCTGATAGTGTCGTGCGGACTTCTGACCACTGATGCCAGCAGGGCGTCTGAGGGTCCAGCCGACGAGAGCGGCTTTCTGCCGCTGTTCGATGGGACTTCGCTCGCCGGGTGGCATGGAGCGACCGAGAGCTATGTTGTCGAGGAGGGCGTCATCTGGAGTCTGCCGGACAAGGCAGGGAATCTCTACACCGACGCCACATGGGATGACTTCATTCTCCGCTTCGAGTTTCGGCTGACTGAAGGAGCGAATAACGGGATCGGACTCAGGGTTTCGAAAGGTGGACGTGCGTCGCGGGACGGTATGGAGATCCAGGTGCTCGACAATACAGCCAAGCGGTATGAGAAGCTGAAGCCGTATCAATCCCACGGTTCGGTTTATGGAATCGCTGCGGCGGAGAAGGGGCATCTGCGACCGGTCGGGGAGTGGAACGAACAGGAGATCCGCTGCATCGGGCGACAGGTCACGGTTGTGCTGAACGGCAAGACAATTCTCGATGTCGATCTCGACGAAGCGGTTGCGGAAGGAACGGCGGACGGACGGGAGCACCCTGGTCTGGCGAACCAATCGGGACACATCTGCCTGTGCGGGCACAAGAGTCGTGTCGACTTCCGGAACCTGCGAATCAAGCCGGTTGCTGCCCAGCCGGAATAGCACTGCGTGAAGATGGGAGTGTCAGCGGACCGCGACTGGGCGGAGCTGTGGAATCATCTTGTGTCGCGCGACTGATGAGTCTCGCGTTTTCACAACGTCTGTTTTCGAACCGGAAGGCTCCGATGACCGGACACATTGATGTTGCCGTGGGCCGCCTGCCGCGGTTGGCTGTTCTGCTGTTGAGTTTCTGCGTGACTGCGGTGGTGTGGGGAGAGCCAGGTTCCGAGACCGGGAAGTTCGGCATGCAGCGTGCGGCC
>CAZUXX010000569.1:0-2982 GCA_964624215.1 uncultured Planctomycetaceae bacterium | reverse complement strand
CGTCACCGGCTCCTGCATCGGCCTGGCCTACCTCCGATCGCACATTGACCCCGTCGATTTCCTCCCCACCGGAAGTCGCGTCGCCGCCGATCTCCAGGCGATGGAACGTGAACTCGCTCCGACAGCGTCGATCGAAGCAGTTGTCGATTTCGGAATCGAAGACATTCCCTTCGTCGAGAAGCTGGAGCGGGTTCGGGAGATGGAACGGGAAGTCGCCCGGGTTCCCGGTGTCGAGCGGACGGTCTCGCTCTGCAACTTCTTCCCGACACAGATGCCCTCCGGGCCACTCGAGGCCATGAGGATCCTCAACCGCGCCAGCTCCAAATCCAAGCAAAGTGACTTCCTCTCCAGTGGCGAGCGCTACTGGCGGATCTCGGCCCGCGTCAGTGGCAGCCCCAAAGAAAAATTCGAAACCTACACCAGACTCTGTGAACTCTCCGATCGCTATCCGATCCGGTTTACCGGATTGGCACCGATGCTGTTCCAGGCACAGCAGGGACTGTTCCACGGGTTGTGGACCAGCTTTGCAACCGCCTTCATCATCATCACCATCGTGATGGCCCTGTCCCTGCGTTCGGTGAAGCTGTCACTGATCGCCATGATTCCCAATCTGACCCCCATCGCCGTGGTGTTCGGATTTCTGGGCTGGGGAGACGTTCGCGTCGACATCGGAATGATGATGACCGCCAGCATCGCCCTCGGTATCGCCGTCGATGGAACATTCCACTTCGTCATGGCCTTCCACTCCCGGAATCTCCGTCACGGCCATCGACCGCGTGCCGCACTCGGCGCTCTCATGACCACAGGGGCCCCGATCATGCAGGCAGCGCTGATCGCCAGCGTGGGCATGCTGGCACTCACCATGAGCCAGTTCGTCCCGACTGTCCGGTTCGGTACGTTGATGGCCACGCTCCTCCTGGTCGCGCTGCTGGGAGATCTCGTTCTTTTGCCGGCGCTACTCGCGGTCCGTCTGCGAAAGCCCGCAGCGGCAGAGGAACCCGTTTCCGAGAACACCAGTCGCGAAGCGGCTGGCCCCGTCATGGCTCACCTTCCCGAAGCCAACGCGGCGTAAACCGGCCTGTCGCCCTGCTCATCGCAGTCAATGCCGTGCGGTGTGCCCCCGCCGGGCTCCGGGCATCGAGGTGATGCCGTCCCTCCGGAGACTCTGATCTCGCCATTTGCCGCACTCCCTCGGCAGACCCGACGACTGAACTGACGTCCCACGATTGACTTCGGTCGAAGTGTCGTCAGAATGCCACCTCACTTTTCGGAAGAGAACTGCTGGACCTGGTCCCATGCCCCTGACACGTGACTCACTCGAACGGCAATTGGTCGACGCCGAACGCCTCCGTGATAACTGCGCACAGCAATTCAAGGATCAGGGTCTCGACGAACAAGCACTCAAGCGGCAACCGGCATGGCGAAACGCCAATGCGGCCTGCCGCCAGTTGAAGCGCCGCCTCGCAGCCGTCCAGAAGCGACAGGCTGTCGGAGCCGCCGCCGATTCCGGCGAGAGCGACGAAGGCTGAGTCCCACGCTGCGTGCTTCCAGCTCGCGTTCCGCTGGTGCCCTGCGAGGGCATCCACGGCGGGTTGCGCATGATGGCGACCTTCGTCGTCCGATCTGCAAGTGCGTCGGGCAGGTCGAACGTCGCTTTCCCAGTCACAAACCGGGATCTGGTACACACAAGGTCGCCTGCTGGGCGGTGTCCCCCATCAGTCAAGAATTCTTCGACTCCGGCAGAAGCTGCCGCACGACTTGAGATCGTTGAATTGCCGCGGGTTTTCACGAATTCGCAACCGCTCAACCTGTACGATCTCTCATCGCCACGTGGTCGACTTGGCAAGCTGGAGCGGTTGCGAAATCTCTGCACCCCACTGTGCGCCCGGAAGGGTTTGCCCCTTCGTTACATCACACGAAGAATCACGCCGAGTTGATTGACAGGACGTATCGGCAGCTTCGCAGTCGAAGTTGCCGGGTTAGAGTGGGCAGGACGCTTCTGGCCTCTTGTGCAAGAACTGCCCTGAGATGACTGCAACATTTCGCGTATTGCTGACGTGGTCCCTCCTCTGGTCTCTGAGCGGAACGGCCCTCGCTGCCGACTCGCCCCAAATCGCCGTCCCCAGCACCTATGGCGAACCGGCTGGCACAGAAGAAAAGTCCACGGAGAAGACCAGCGAGCAGGATCAGATTCGCGCCACGGCAATTGCCCTCAATTACTGTCGCGCCTCGTTCCATCGGATCCGCAAGTACCCGGTAAAGCCGGTCCTGGCTGAGGAGCAGGAGAAGATCCTGAATAACCTCAACCTGCAGCGGATCGAAGATCCCGAAGTGATCCAGCTGTACACCTCGGTACTCGACGAAATCAATCAGATCGAGATCGCCGATCGCGAGCGGACCCTGACCAAGTCGAATCACCGGACCAATCTGCAGCGAAAGATTACCTGGGACGTCCTGGCCTTCAGCACCGACCTCGCCACGGCCCAGTTCGGCAGCGCCATCAAGCAGGGCGCCAACAGCTGGTGGGATTACCGCAATCTCACCTACCAGCGCGACAGCGCACTGATGAAAGTCGAAAAGTCCCGCATGCAGTCGGTGACCCAGAAATCCTCAAACTTTCTGGATACGTTCTGGAAGCTCGCGCGCAAGAAGAACATTCCCGACCGCTGGCTCGTTCGCGGGGACGACCTCGATTCCCTCGAAGCAGCCTACAACGAACAGAATCCCGAAGTCCGTCTGCGAATCCTCAAGCGGATGGAGCCCTACATGGAGGCGTATCCTCCCTACTGGTACTACCGCGCCAAAACCGAGCAGGAACTCGGGGCACTCATCGCAGCCGCTGACACCTACCAGCACGTTGCCCGTGTCGGAGACGGCCACTTCCGCAAGGACGACATGCTCGCCACCAGTCTGGCCAACCTCGCCGCGATCCAGGATCACCTCGGACACCCCGAATCGGTCCGGACAGCCCAGCGGGCTCTC
>CAZUXX010000568.1:0-2991 GCA_964624215.1 uncultured Planctomycetaceae bacterium | reverse complement strand
GCGATGATCGCGATGACGACCAGCAACTCAATCAGAGTAAAGCCGGCAAAGGAACGTCTTCGCATGGAAACTCACACAATCCTCCCCGGTGGCTCACCTCACTGAATGCGCGACAGAGCCGGGGAATCCCCGTCACGCAAGCAACATATCCATACGCCTCGATTCGACTCAATTGACGGCCCATACACCAAAATCGCTGCAGGATGCAGCGAGGTCAACGATGATGCTGCGAATCCAGCCCCATTCCAACCTCGCACCGATGCGAAATCCATCAAAAATTCCAAAATTTGGTGAACACAACACTTCACCAGTCTTGGGGTATTCCCGCAAGAGTTACCGGGAATTCCCGGGGACGCGGCGGTTGATCGCGCCCCACCGACGCCCCCCGAACGCCGGAAATCTCGCAATCGATCAACATTCTCCTGCACAACGAAGCAGTCCGTCGCTTGGCAACACCACACCCATCGCGACCCATCGATGCCTGCCCGGCTCAAGGGGCTCCATCAACTCCTACCCCCTTAAGAACCGCGCATTGCGTCTGTTCGGATTGACAGCGAGTGGATATCTTGCGGCCTTGCATGCCCAGACTGGAGCGGGAATCCGTTCTCCGGAGCCTCCCGGACGTCACGGCACGTCTGCGTGCTGAGCCGCGATTTCAGAAGATTATCCAGGCCCTGGATCGCGGCGAGAGTGGCACGATTGATGGTGCCTGGGGCTCAGCGTGCGCGCTCGCGGTCGCAGCACTCGCCCAGCCCGAACAAAAGGGCGGAAGCTGCACACTCGTCGTCCTGCCGCGCATCGCCGACGTCGACGACTTCGCCGTCGACGTCATGTCGTTTCTCGGCCGCACCCCCGTGGTCTTCCCCGCATGGGAAACCCTCCCCTCCGAACAGTCGGTTAGTGACGCCATCTTCGGAGCACGCCTGAGGGTCCTCAACCAGTTGCGCGAGCCGCAGCCCCCCGGCGTTATCATCACCAGCATCCAGGCGCTGTTGCAACCGGTCCCGAGTCGCGGGGCCCAGGAGAGCGCCACCCGCCTGCTGAAGGTCGGTGACCGCATCGATCTCGAAGAACTCCTCCAATGGCTCGTGAGCCGCGGCTTCGAACGTGAGTCAGCCATCGAGCGGCCGGGCGAGTTCGCAGTCCACGGTGGTATCTTCGATGTCTTTCCACCCGATGCCGAAGACCCGCTCCGCATCGAACTGTTCGGTGACGAAATCGAGTCGATCAGAACCTTCGACGTCGACACGCAGCGGAAGGTCGATGACCTCACACAGACCCGCCTGACAATCCTCGCCCCGGTCGGCGAAGCAACCGACGACCGACTTCTGGCAGACGCACCCGCCTCATCCCGACGCATGAGGTCGAATGGATCGCCAGCGACCACCACACCCCGGGAGCGGGATGCCGGTGAACAGTTCCTCGACCTGTTGCCACCAGGGTCGCGTGTCGTCCTCGTCGAGATGAACGAGCTGGTCGACGAGGGGCGGCACTACCTCAGCCGACTGGATAATCCCCGCGGACTGTACTCCGTCGAATCGACCCTCGAACGTGCGGTCGCCCGCCCCTCAGTCACGATCGCCGCACTTACCGCGGACAGCCTCGACACCACCTGCCACCTCCAGATCGAGTCGATCGAACGGTTCACCGGACCCAAAACCGAGGTGCTGCAGGAACTCGAATCGGTCGTCGGGCGGGACGAGCAGGTCGTCATCGCTTGCCACAACGAGGCCGAAAAAGACCGGCTCTCGGAACTGCTGCAGGCCTATGCCGAGCGACCACCCGACGAGAACGCCGACCAGCCCTCGAAATCGCCGCTGCATCGCCGCGTGAGGCTGATGCTCGGCTACGTCTCCCGGGGATTCCGGTTCGTCAGCCAGAACATCATCGTTCTGAGCGATCACGAACTGTTCAACCGGACGGAGGTCCGACGCGCTCCACGCAAAAAGAAACGCCAGGAATCGCGCGCCATCGATTCCTTCCTCGACCTGAATCCCGGCGATCTGGTCGTCCACCTCACGCACGGCATCGCCCGCTATCGCGGCATGGAGGTGCTCGAAAAGGAAGGCTCAAAAGAAGAACACCTCTCCCTCGAGTTCCGCGACGGCGTACGGATCTTCGTACCCGTCTCGCTCATCCACCTCGTCCAGAAGTACGTCGGCGCCACAAAAACAACCCCCACACTCTCCAAGGTGGGAGGCACCGCCTGGAGCAGGCAGAAGCAGAAAGTCAGCGAAGCCGTCGCCGATATGGCCTCCGACATGCTGCGGTTGCAGGCCCAGCGCGAAAGCAAACCGGGCCTTTCCTGCCCACCCGATTCTCACTGGCAGCAGGAGTTCGACGCGTCATTTCCCTACGTGGAAACAGAAGACCAGTTGTCCGCCATCGAGGCCTGCAAACAGGACCTGATCCGGCCACGCCCGATGGACCGCCTCATCTGCGGCGACGTTGGCTTCGGAAAAACCGAAGTCGCGATGCGAGCCGCATTCAAGGTCGTCGATGCCGGACGGCAAGTCGCCGTGCTGGTGCCAACCACGGTCCTGTGCGAACAGCACTTCCGCACCTTTCGCGACCGCATGGCCGAATTCCCTGTCACCGTCGAATCCCTCTCCCGATTCCGCACCAAAGCGGAGCAACGGGAGATCCTCGAGCGAACCGCCCAGGGAAAGGTGGACATCCTCATCGGCACGCATCGCCTCGTCAGCCCCGACGTCCGCTTCAAGGACCTCGGGCTCCTCGTGATCGACGAAGAGCAACGGTTCGGCGTCGGGGCCAAGGAGATGCTCAAGCGACTCCGACTGGCCGTCGACGTGATGACGCTCTCGGCGACACCCATCCCCCGCACGCTGCACATGTCACTGCTGGGGATCCGCGACATCTCCAACCTGACCACCCCGCCACACGACCGTGTCTCCATCGAGACCCGAATTGCCCGCTGGGACGGGGAAATGATCCGCCACGCCATCGTTCGTGAACTCAACCGTGGCGGGC
>CAZUXX010000567.1:2517-2993 GCA_964624215.1 uncultured Planctomycetaceae bacterium | reverse complement strand
GTTCGCATCGAACTTCCACAGCACCTTGGCTTCGCCGTTCTCCCCTTCCGGCGCGAAGCTGTATACCCAGCCATCGCCACCGGCGAAAATCACCTGCTCGACCCCGCCCGGCTTGCCATAGGTCGGTGACGACCACTGCCCGTGCAGGAACAACGTGCCCGGCAGCCGACTCGTCCACAGCAATTCGCCCGTGTTCTTGTTCAGCGCCATGAACGACGGTGCGTTCGGTGAGGGAATGTTGATGTGCGACTCGTCGAGCCCGTTCGACGTGTTGACGAACAGGATGTCACCGGCAAACGTCACCGAGCAGCTGCACATGTTGTGCTGCGAGACGCCGAGTTCGCCCATCATGTCGAAACGCCAGATAATGTCGGCCTCGTCGCTGTTCTCGTTGTCCTCAGCCTTGAACGGGCCATCGTTCTCTCCATCGCGGAAGCCCTCTGCATCCAGGCACAGGACTTCACCTCGGCTGGAGA
>CAZUXX010000567.1:0-2507 GCA_964624215.1 uncultured Planctomycetaceae bacterium | reverse complement strand
CCCCGTCCGCCAGCGGCGCACTGCAGATCCCCTGCTCCGGCCAGTCGTGGACCCGACCCGTCGGCAGCTTCGGGCTGGAATGCTGCCACAAAAACTCACCCGTCTGGGCGTCAAAACACAGAAAGCATCCCAGATCCACTTCGCTGGGATAACGCCTCACATAGCCGTGCTGGTTGTTCGTTCCGATGTAAATCTTCCCGTTGGCCACCACCGCATTGCCGTACGTCTGCGAACCGAGCACAGCCTTCCAGAGAATGTTCTGCCCGCTGTCGACATCCCACTCGATCGGGATGTTCTCTCCCTGCGGAGTGTTGTTGCGGGACGGCGAACCGCCCCACATCGGCCAGTCAAGCGGACCGACCTCCATCGTCGAGATGAAGTCCAGTGCCTCCTGAACGGGATCAAACTTGTCCTGCGCTGCTGCGGGCACAGCCGCCAGCAGCGCCAGGCCGCACAGCAAGTGAAACACGCGCGGAATCATCAATGGAAACTCCCGTGGGATCCGGTGAGCGCATCCTCTGACGCGCTGCCACTGCCTTCAAGAGAAACGGCACGGACTTCCGTGTCGTCCGTTATTCAGTCAACCTGTCAGTTCTCGTCCTTCTCAGACGCTGCCGGCGCATCCTCGCTCTCCGGCGGAGATTGAGGACGGCTCTCGTCTGGCGCTTCCTTCTCCGGGGACTCAGCCGGGCTCGCCGCCCCCTCCCCGCTCGCCGCTTCAGTTGCCGCCTCAGGTCGCGATGGCATCTCGGCCTGATTGGGGCTCACAACGACATTGTCGTAAAAGATCTCGGCGTCCTTCGCGTTTCCGTAAAAGCCCGGGCTGCCGACGACGTTTGGAACAGTGTCCTCAGCCACAACCGTCCACTCGGCCGGCTCGTCCTCGCCACGCTTCCAGACTTTCCCCCGCAGAACAGCCTTCCCGTCCTCATTCGCCGCGCGGAACTTCATCGTGTACCACGTCTCCGGCTCCCACGCGAAATCGACAGTCTGGGCCATCCGCAGCTGGGGAGGCCACGTCCGGATCTGCAGCTTCTGGGCAGCACCCTGCAAATCAAGCGTGTACCGCTGCGCCACCAGACCGATGTCCGGCAGCCGATCGTCGGTCCGACGCGTGCTGTAGACATCCGCC
Organism: uncultured Planctomycetaceae bacterium; assembly: GCA_964624215.1. Classification (GTDB taxonomy): domain Bacteria; phylum Planctomycetota; class Planctomycetia; order Planctomycetales; family Planctomycetaceae; genus CAZUXX01. The sequence goes on along the minus strand of CAZUXX010000567.1, from coordinate 1,375 downwards.
TGAATCGTGTAGTCGCCGATGCTCGGGTGACCGATCCAGCCCTGGCTCCGGGTCCCCTTGGGAATCGTCGTGATCTTGCACATCACCGAGTTCCCCGGCTCTTCCCGCTCGCCGCGGACCACCGTCAGTCGGGGCTCCTGGATCGTCTCGCCCTCTCCACTCTCGCGGTCCCACGTGCTCCACTCGAACGATTTCAGAACACCCAGTTCCTTCAGCCGGTTCAACGCCGGAGTGAACTTCTCCTGCGCCTCTTCCGGAGTCTTCGGACGATCCCCCTCTCCCAGCATGTTCAAGAACCGCAGAACCTCGGTCCACCGCTGGGCCGGGGTCGAGTCATCATACGTCCGCGTCGGACCAAAATTCGTGAACTCGCTCGCAAAGTAGATATACAGCTTCTCGGCCTGACGATCTTCTTTCGCCAGCTGCTCCACAAGATCAAAGTCCACCGTCACATGGCGATACCGCATCCCCACCCACGGCTCCGGAACTTCACCTTCTTCAAAGTCGAACGACCATGGCAGATTGGGAATCACGCGGATCCGCGCCTTCCCTTCCAGGTCACCAAACCTGGCGCTCACGATCGCCGCGGCAGGCTTCTGCAACGAGGCGTCAGAGGAAAACCGGCCATCGGCATTGATGGCCCCCACCGCCTCAACCGAGAAGGTGACTTCATCAGCATCCGCATTCCGGATCCACTGGCCAGCAGCGTTGTACAGACGTACGTCAAACCGCTGCTTCTGTCCGGGAAACAGCAGCGACTCCACCGGAACAACCTGCACCAAAGCCGGCGTGGCATCCTCCTTCGGCTTCTCGTTCAGCAGCTGCGGAATCTCACCCGCCGTCGATTCCTCCGGGTTCGTCCCGATGCAGTACAGCGCATCCGACGTCGGCAGGAAGATGCGGCCATGCGCCGCAATCGGAGACCCCTCCGCCGAGGTCCGGTTCAACCGCATGCGGTGAACCTCTTCCAACTCAACTTTCCGGTTCTCCCCTTCCCCCTCAGACTTGATCCTGAAGATCCACCACCGCCCGTTCGCCGACAGCACGTACAGCTTGCCATCGGCATACAGCGGGCTCCCCCGCATCACGGTGTCGACCTTCCGCCGGTGCAGTTCCTTGCCCGTCGTCGGGTCGAGGACCATCAGCGTCCCCTTGTCTTCACAGGCAATCAGCAGATCCTCAGCAATGATCGGCGGACTCTTGCCGACAAAGTTCTCCAGGTTCTTCCAGATCTCTGTCCCGTCCGCACCGTTGAGGCAGACCAGCCCCCCCATCTTCGTCGAACCGATGTTCTCCTCGCTGTGACCGCAGATCACCGTGTCCTTGTAGATCACCGGCGACGTGTTGATCCCACGCTCCGAAAGCATGTAGCTCC
>CAZUXX010000566.1:0-3007 GCA_964624215.1 uncultured Planctomycetaceae bacterium | reverse complement strand
GAATTCGACGACCTCTTCCAGCTCGCGTTTGGCATGCTCCATGCCTGCGACATCGGCAAACGTCGTCAGCTGCTCGCTCGCCTTGAACCGTTTGGCCGGACTGCGAATAAAGTTGCCGAACATCCCCGATCCCATCGGATCGCTCGACCGCCGCATCAGCCACAGGAAGAACCCCATCATGATCAGCAACGGGAGCGTCCAGATGAGGATCTGGTCGAACAGCCCCAATGTCTGATTCTCGGCCCCGAATTCGAGGTTCTGCTCCTTGAGCATTTCCGAGAGGAGGGTTCGGTCCTCAATCCGGGGGACTTCACAATTGAACTCGACCGTGAGATCCGGGTGGTCTTTCGACGGCTTCTCCGGGACCGTCACCCACCGGCCGGTGAGCGTGAAGTCCGACAACGTCACCGAGGCGACGTTCCCTGCCTCCAGCTGTCGGAGGAAGAAGCTGTATTTCACCGTCGTCCCGTGCCGCTCCGGTGAACGGAACCAGTTCACCAGCATGGCGAATCCGAGAATCGCCAGCAGGATCAACAGGAAATTCGGCCCTCGTGAACGGGGCGTTTCCTCTTCGTCATCGGCCGGACGGCGCAAACGCGGCGCGGGCGGCTTGAGCGGGCGTTTGGGGTCCGGGTTCTTTGAAGACATCAGGCTTCCTTGAAATCCGTCCGACAGGACGGAAGTCCACGACGCAGGCACAATGTCCGAGTTTAGTTCGGGGCTGCATTCTGGCTGCTACCGGGTGCTCTGCAAGCCGCGACAGCCGCACTGTCCGAGAGCCCGAAGCCTACAGCACCCGGAAAACTGCCGCAATCGCTGCGGACACACCGGCCAGACACGAATTATTTTCCGGAATCTGCCCGAACCGTTCGCCCCGCAGCCCGCCTCAACCTGCCACCGCACACGTCCGGGATCCCGGATTGACGGCTCTGCGGCCTCCCGGGCGACAGCGATCTCCCTCCCCGGCGGAATTCCACAGTGGAAATCAACCCGCTCATTGCGACTCGGACGCGGCCCCGGCTATCGTGCCCCTCAAAACCGCATCACGACATCTTCCGGTCGACAGTGGCCGCATCTCCCTCCCAGACATCCGAACCGGTCGAGAGGACTATGCAGACCAGCACCTTCGAGGAATTGACAGCTCATCTGCGGAACACTGCCCTGCTCGGCTCATGCATCAGTGTGCTCGGCTGGGACGAGCAGACGTACCTTCCCCCCGACGGAGCGGATCACCGCTCCGAGCAACTGGCGCTTCTCGCCGGCCTCGTCCACGAACAGGCCACCTCACCCCGACTGGGAGAACTGATCGAAGCGCTGGAGGCAGACGGCCCGGAGCCGGGTTCTCCCGAAGCGTCCGTCCTCCGCGAGGCTCGCCGCGAGTTCAACCGTGCGACCGCCTTGCCGAGACGACTCGTCGAAGAACTTTCCCGCACCACGACCCTCTCGCAGCAGGCCTGGGTGCAGGCCCGCCGCGAGAACGACTTCCGCCAGTTCCTCCCCTGGCTGGAGAAGATGATCGCGCTCAAGCAGGAAGAAGCCGCCGCTCTCGGGAACGACAGCGGGATCCCCTACGACGCGCTGCTTGACTCCTACGAGCCGGGGATGAAGTCCGATGTCATCGAGGCAGCCTTTCAACCCCTGCGGGAACGACTCGTCGAACTCGTGCAAGCCATCGGCGAGAGCGGGCGTCAACCTGATCTTCCGATCCTCACCCGTCGATACCCGATCAGTGCACAACAGGACTTCGCCACTCGTGCGGCCGAAGCGATCGGCTTCGACTTCAACGCCGGCAGGCTCGATGTGGCCGCCCACCCCTTTTGCAGCGGCATCGGCCCCGGCGACTGCCGGTTGACGACACGGTACGACGAGCACCACTTCCCGGGAGCCTTCTTCGGAACCCTGCATGAAGCCGGTCACGGACTGTACGAGCAGGGGCTGCGGAGGGAACATTTTGGCACCGCCCTCGGTGTGTCGGCATCGCTGGGAATCCACGAGTCACAGTCACGTCTTTGGGAAAATTTCGTGGGCCGCAGCCGGGCGTTCTGGACCCACTTCTTTCCTCTGGCCCGCGAGGCGTTTCCCCAGGCCCTCCGCGATGTTGCCTTCGACGACTTCCACTGGGCCATCAACGATGTGCGGCCCTCGTGGATCCGCGTCGAGGCGGACGAGGTGACGTACAACCTCCATATCATGTTGCGGTTCGATCTCGAACGGCCGCTGATTTCGGGAGACCTGCTCCCGGCCGATGTGCCTTCCGTCTGGAACGAAACGTTTCAAAGCTACTTCGGAATGACACCCCCGGACGACACGCTCGGCTGCCTCCAGGATGTCCACTGGAGCGCCGGACTGATCGGCTACTTCCCCACTTATGCACTCGGGAACATGTATGCCGCCCAGTTGTTCGAAGCCGCACGCAACGAGCTCGGAGACCTCGACGAACAGTTTGCCCGGGCTGAATTCGCGCCGCTTCTCGACTGGCTGCGTCGCAACGTCCATCAGCGGGGACTCCACTTGCGGGCCCCCGAGCTCGTCGAGTCCATCACCGGCCGTCCACTCGAGTCCGAATCACTCCTGACGCACCTGAACCAGCGGTTTCGCCCGCTCTACGGTCTGTGATCCGGAGGGAAAACGGCCACAGGCTGCCATCGACGCGGACCGTGATGGAGAATTGCCGGTCCGCTTCGGAAGCGGCAGCCACGGTCCAGTTGTTTTCTCCTCCTCTTACCGATCGACTTCCGTCGGTCGCCCCTCTCCGCCGCTCCCGCTACGATCAGCCTCGAATCTGTTTCTTTCCCCCCTTGTCTCATTCCATGAAGACCTGTCGACTCGTCACACTGGGCTGCAAGGTACACCAGTACGAGACGCAGCTTGTCAAAGAAGCGCTCGAGCAGAACGGATACCGGGAGGCCGCCGACGGAGAGTCTGCGGACCTGTGCGTCGTCAACACCTGCACGGTCACCGGCGAAGGGGACGCCAAGTCCCGCAAGCTGATCCGTCGACTGGCACG
>CAZUXX010000565.1:0-3008 GCA_964624215.1 uncultured Planctomycetaceae bacterium | reverse complement strand
GAAACCCGGTTGAAATGCCATATGCCGACAACGGTAGTGGCAAGCCCTGCCAGCAGGGATGTCGCGGCCATGCCGGCGACCAGGCCCGCGACCCGGGATGCAACCAGCTCCGCCCCGCTCCGTCGGGCCTTCCCCTCCCCCGCCCGCGCCGCGCGCCGCGCCGCCCATGTCCGAAAACCGGCGATCAGCGCTGCCGTTGCGGCAAAGGACATCTGGAAGCCGGGGTCGAGCACTTCGTGGGGTGTGGGATTGCCCTCTCCTTTGCGGAGCTGTTCCATGCGTCGGACGTATCCGCGACGGAATGTCTTGAGGTAGATCCGCCGCAGCCGGCCCCACGCGAGTTCGAGGAGGATCACGATTCCCCCACCGGGCTGGAAGGAGGTGATCCGGGGATCCATTTGCTCCACCGGTCGCAGCTCGTGCGGTGGAACACTCGTTTGAGAATGGGCGGGATCAGACGATGCGGGTGTCACGGAAGCGGAACTCTTTCCAGGAAGAACGTGGCAGGAATGTGATTGCGGGGGGGGCTCGGACGAGTCGATGCGGACTCAGCTCGGTATGGGGTCACTGACTGGTATGGGTTCGCCATTTCGGCCGGGGGCCGGGATCGCCTTTGCCCAACTGTCGCGTGAGCCAATCGAGCCCGTCGAGGTTGTCCTGCAGTCGGTCGCGGGCGTTGTGCGGGGTGTGGTTGAGGATGCCGATGGGGCCGGTGTAACCGGTGTCGCGGATGCTCCTGAGCAGGTGGAGGTCGAGTTCTCCGGCACCGATCGGGAGGATCTTGTGCCCGGTGCGATCGCCGTCGCGAGTCATTCCGTTGAGGTTGAGTGCATCGAGATGCGGGAGCATCGTCGCCAGCAACTCGTCGAAGCGATCGAGGTGCGCGTGCCCGTGATGCAGATTGTAGACGATGCCGACGTTGGGCAGGTCGAGTTCGCGAATGACTGCGATCTGGTTCTCCGGCTCACCGAACCAGCCTCCATGATTGTAGAGGCTGACGCGGCAGCCGATGCGGGCCGCCGCTTCGGCAATCGGACGGATGCGAGCGGCCTCGGCGACAATGCGGGCTTGCTGCTCGTCGGGCGATGACGTGTGGTCGCCTCCGCCTGTGACCCAGAGTTGCGTGCGGATCTTGTGCTTTTCGAGCAGGTCGAGGATGTGCTGCGCCTCGTCGTTGAGTGTGGTGGGGAACCACCATCCGACGAGTTCGATTTTGTGCCGGGAGATGGCTTCGAGCTCGGCCTCGAACGTCGGAACGTGTTTGGCCCGATAGTCGTAGGCGTAGCGGGTCAGGCCGAGTTCGCGGAGCATTTGTGCGCGTTCGTCGGGCGTCCGGTCGCGGTCGTCAAAGGGGACGATGCACCAGGCGACGAGGTTCTCGCGGCGGAAGACGTCCGGGGGAGCGGTCGGATCGGGGGTGTCGTCTGCCGGGGTGCTCCGGGCCGTCACAAGTATCAGAGCGAGGAGCAGCCGCATCGGCGCACGGCGGACTGGTTGATGACGGGAATCCGGGGATTGGACCGACATGCGACGTCTCCCGAACGTGGAACGGCGACAGTGTCGAACGAACTTCGGGAGGTGTCCAGTGAGCCCTTCTGTGGTGCTGTGAGTGGATTTCGGGGTGCTTCGTCCGGTTCCGGGGCGAGGAGTGTGCGCGAATTGACGACTCCGGGTGAATCCATAAACTGCCTCCGCTCTTTCATTTTTCCACCGCGACCGCTGCGCGCCGAAGCTTCTGACGCATGAAACGGACGACGATCCCCGGGCAACTCAAGAGCCTTTTGAAGGCCGCTCATCTGGTAGCGACCGAGGCGAAGTCGGCGGGGATCCTGATGTTGACGGAAGCTCCGTACGACTTCCTGCAGATTCAGAAGCACTTGCCGGAGATGCCGCTGATCGTTGCTTCGCACGTGGCAGCGGTTCAGGAGGCTGCCCGGGAAGACTCGATCAAACTGGTCCCCCTGCTGGATGAGCCGCAGACGCGACAGGTGCAACTGGCGCAGGCTCTCGTGGAAGCGATTGCCGACGATCTGTTACAGACCGGTGCACGTGTGGTCGTGCTGTATTCGGGATTTGACCGGGATGCGATCGATACCCTGGCAGTCGTGAGTCTGTATGAGCACCTTGCCCGGCTGACGAGTCGCGATCTGCAGCGGCTGGAGACCGAGGTGCCGCTGGATGTTCTGCGGCGGGTTGTGGATCTGGCGGTCGAGATCGGTCGCGAAGGGCGAGAAGGGAAAAAGGTTGGCACGTTATTCGTGGTTGGCCACCACCGGAAGGTTCTCGAATATTCCCATGAGAGCGTGCATGATCCCTTCAAGGGATATCAGAAGAAGGACCGGATGATTCGCAGCCCGAAGGTTCGCGAGAGTGTGAAGGAACTCGCGCAGATCGACGGAGCGTTCGTGATCTCTTCGGATGGTGCGGTTGTCGCGGCGGGACGGATTCTCGATGCGCCGGCGGATGATCTGACGCTGTCGAAGGGCCTGGGGGCCCGGCACTGGGCGGCGGCGGCGATTACGAAGGTCACGCGGGCGGTGGCGATTGCGGTCTCTGAGTCGACGGGGACGGTGCGACTGTTCAAGGACGGGAACGTCGTTCTGCGGATCGAGCCGATGGATCAGGCGATGAAGTGGATGGAGATCGAGACGGAGCCACCTCCTCCGGAGTGAGGGAGGGTTTGTCGTTGCGATTGTGACTGTGCGTCGGTGTCGGTGGTGGTTGTAGCCGAGTGGTAGCGCGTTCGAGGAAGTCTGCCGGGGCCGATGAAGGTTGTGGCCTGCTCGTTGCTGGAATTGCCACTATCTGGGGCGAAGAGAAGGGACATCAGTTGCAGTGGGAGCGGTGGGGGAGCAGAATCGTGGCGCCCCCGATGCCGATGCTGTACGGGGGTGGACGCGGTGTGATTCCTGCGATCCGGACGGTGTGTCTGTGCCACGCCGTGAAACTGACGATCTCCTCCCAGTTTAACCGACGGCAAGGCTGCAATGGGTCGATGTACGTTTCAG
>CAZUXX010000564.1:0-3012 GCA_964624215.1 uncultured Planctomycetaceae bacterium | reverse complement strand
GATTTCCCGCCGTCCGGTGTGGGTTGCGCTGACCGTCGGCCTGGTTCTCGTGGCAACACTCCGTCGCGAAAACCGCACCGACGAACCCGCCCCCTCCCCGGTAACATCAGACAGCAATCGAGACAGAAATTCGGCGGAAGCGGAGACTGCCGGCAATGCGTAACTTCATCGGAATGTCACTGCAGTTCCTGGCGCTGATCTTCCTGCCCATGCTGATCTACTGGCAACTGCAGTTCGGTTTCGAATTGATCTGGATGCCCTCCCTGTTGATGCTGGGAGTCATCGTGTTCGCCGCAGGGCATCTGCTGCGGGAGAAAGCGGAGTAGCCGCCATGCGATGGCTGATCCTGCTGGCATTGCTGACGATCACGCCGATCGCGTCGGCACCGGCACAGCAGGCCGCCGGCCAGCCCGTCGCAGGCGCCCGCACACAGGTCACTCTCAACATCTCCCAGACGGCCACCAGGCGATACGTCTCCATCCTCCAGGCCATCGAACAGCAGGAGTGGGTCACCGTCCGCACCGCGCTCGAAGAGCTGCAACGCCGGCATGTCGGCGAACTGGTCCAGGTCCGTGAACGTCTGGGAATCGACGGTGCCCTGCTCGCGAAGTCCTTACGACTTCGGCTGCCCGACGACGTCCTCTCACCATGGGGACTCTCCGTCGACGGGCTCGCAGCACAGCAGCTCGCCGAGGCCCTGCAAGCCGACGATCTCCAGGGACTCGGACAGGTCCTCTACGAGTACCCGGCCTCGAAGTCGGCCGCCCAGGCAGCCACCGCGATTATCGAACTCGAAGCCCGCACCGGTCACCTCGACCGCGCCACCGCTGTCCTCAACCTGCTCGCCTCATCCGAGTCTCGCGCCGTCTTCGAACCCGGCCTGCAGTGGCGCATCCGGGCGGAACCGGCCACCGCCGCACTGCTCGAAGCGCGGCGGATCCTTCTCACATCACTCAGCGCAGATCCCCTCGATGCCCGGCGACGTCTCGCCTCCTTCATCGAAGCGCACCCCGAGGCCTCCGGGCAACTCGCCGGACGCCACGGACGGCTGCACGACATTCTCGAACACGAACTCCGCCTCCTGGAAAACCTGCACGACGGGGCACCCTGGGTCCGCCCTCCGCCAGCAGCACACAACCGCGTCATCGCAGGGAGAATCTCCACCGGAGTTCCCCTGTGGACCGTGCCGCACTCAAAGCCCCTGCCGGTCACTCAACTGACACAGACACCGCCACTCTCCCGCAACAACCCGCCCACCTCTCTCCCGGCCATCTGGGGCGACGGAGTCTTCCTGCAGGATCTCCATTCCATCCGCGCATTGAGCCTGACGGACGGCACCCCCCTGTGGGCCACCCAGGACGACGCCGGCACAGCAACCATCTTTCGCGACCGACCCAACGAACAGACCGTCCCCGTCCGGCCCTCTCTCGGCGACATCGTCCTCCGACCCGCCGTCGAAGATGGCCAGCTCGTTGCCCGCCTCGGCTGGCCCTTTTCAGTACAGGCAGCACGCGAGCCCCGATTGCTCGATTCCCGACTCGTCTGTCTCGACGTCGATCAGCAGCAGGGAAAGCTCCTCTGGTCCGTCCACGAAAGCGAAGCCCTCCCCGCCGAGGGCCAGTGGCGCTGGTCCGGTCCACCGCTGCTCGCCGGGGGACTCGTCTTCATCGCCGCACGCAAGTCACGCCCATCGATGGAAGTCGGCATGCAGTGCCTCGATGCCGCCACAGGGCAACCGGTCTGGTTCACAACCGTGTGCGGACTCCTCGAAGAACCCCCCTCCGGCTATCACCTCGCCACCAGCGATCTGCCGACCGTCGCGAACGGACGCGTCTACCTCGCCGGCGACTTCGGCGCAACAGCCGCTCTCGAAAGTCGAACCGGACGACTCGAATGGGTGGCCGCCGACCCGCCCCGACCCTGGACCCCCGGCACCAGCTTCCCCGACTCCGAACGCCCCCTCAGACCCGCGGTCAGTTGCAGCGGGGTTCTCTATTCCGTCGCCAGCGATGACCGCACCATCACCGCCCGTGACGCCCTGACGGGAGAGCTCCTGTGGTCCCGACCCGTACCCGACACGATCGCCGGGATCATCGGCTGCCGCGCCGGCATGGTCCTCATCGGTGGCCGGCGGGCCTGGGCCCTCGATCGGACAACCGGAGACATCCACTGGAAGTTCGGTTCCACTCACGCCGCAGCAGCAGGCACCGGCGGAGCACTTCTGACCTCAGAACGACTCTTCTGGCCCGTCCGCAACGGGCTGTTCGAAATCGATCTGGGAACCGGCACCGCCATGTCCTTCGTACCACTCCACGGGGGGTATGGCCTGCAGGGCGGGGCACTCACCACCGCCGGCAAGCGTCTGCTGATCACCGCGCCAGACCACATCTCCTGCTGGGTCCTCAGGCCTCGCCCCCTCGAAACCGCCACGCCCTAGGGCCCCCGCCCAGGTCTGACCTCCGCCCACGGCCCACCGCTCTTCTCTCCGGACCCCTCGCCAGTCGACGGCACTCGGTGGTAGACTGATTCAGTTCAGGGCCGGTGCCACCGGCTGCGTGCGGACGGTGGATCCTCCGGCCTCACCTCGGAAGGTGATTGCATGGCCGATCCCCGCCTGATTGACCGTCTCTCGGCTGCAGTCGCGCGACTGCAGATGCTTCGGCTGACCAAAGCCCTCGCGCTCGGATGGCTTCTCGGAGCAGCACTCGTCCTGCTCCTCAGGATTCAGGGAACCGACTGGATCCCCGCGGCCGGTGCCGGTGTCGTCGTCGCCATGCTCACCGCCCTGATCGCCGGACGCTCCCGCACCACAGACCTGCGACAGGCCGTCCTGCAGATTGAGAAACGCTTTCCGGAACTCGACAGCCGACTGCTCACGGCCATCGAACAGCACCCCCGGCTGGAATCGCAGGAGTACAGCTTCCTGCAGATGCAGGTGCTCACCGATGCTCTCCGGCATGCACACGAATCCTCGTGGAAGTCGGCAATTCCTCTCTCCCGCGTCGTGGCCGG
>CAZUXX010000563.1:232-3013 GCA_964624215.1 uncultured Planctomycetaceae bacterium | reverse complement strand
CACCGGGGCGAGTCTCCGTATCACAGCCGCATCCAGGTCCCGACCGATCAGCACGCCCTGAGAGTCAACTGGGACTGGGCGGTCGATACCGCCGAACGACTCGGAAAGAGACTGCCGCACGAGATCGAGTTCGAATACGTGGCGACGAACCGTGGTCTCTCTGACTTTCCCTGGGGAACAGCCGACCAGATTCCACACACCCCGGAGACAGAGTTCGACATTGTCGGCCAGCCCGCATTTGACCAGCTGCCCACGAAACCCCCGGTTTTCGGACTCTGCTCGAACGTCGCCGAGTGGACCATGAATCGGCGATCCGACTATTACCCGACCAGCCGCACGAGCCCGGCGATTGCGCGTCACCATCGTGGCCTCCACGACGAACGCGTCATCCGCGGCGGAAGTATCCAGACGGTCGAAGGTGATCCCGCAGTCACCCCGGACTCTCGAAATCCCCGCCGACGCGACGCCGCGGTCTACTTCCGCGTCGATCCGGGGCTCGGCCTGCGTTGCGTCAGAAGCACGAAACTACGGCTGAAACCCGACGACTTCGTCCGCAATCGTGCACACTGAATCCGAACGGGAAATCTCCCGGCAACCCGTCGCCGGCTCTCATCGGCTTCACGTCGAGAACACCTCGAGTGCCACGTCCGGCTGACACCCCCCCGAAGGGGGGCGCTGTCCGATCAGTCCGCTGTTTCTCTATTCAATCAGCATCAGGACAGGCACACGCGCTCCACTCGCAAGTGTGGCCCTCCCCTGCAAAACCCCACGCTCCGACCGCACTGGTCCTACGTCACTGACCGCAGCAGGGTCCACATCGCCTGGAAGGTTTGGATTTGGAACGAGCTGTCGGGCAACGTAAATCGTCTTCCTGTGACCACGTTCCGAGGTGATCGTGATCTCCTGACCCAGCATGCGCCGCGTCTTCCCGTCGGTGTGGACAAACTGGAAGTGAAACCTCCTTCCTCCCTGGACTCTCCCGGTAGGTGCCTGTCCCACAACCTTCCCGACTTCATCGCGAAGCCGCTGAATGTGATCAGCTTCCAGATGCGTACCGGGAACAGGAGAGAAGTTCTTGGACCGGACCGGTACGTTCGCGGCCGACGGAGCAGCCTTCGAACTCACAGGCACCTGGACAGGCACCCAGACAGAACGGGAAACCAGTCGGGCACGACCCCGACGGCCACAGACCCAGTAAGTCTGGCATTGCTGCATGTATACGATCTTCGAGCCACTGTCTTCCTCCGCAACACGATGGCACTCCTCCCAACACATGTCGAAGAAGTCGTGGCCTCCGTGGGGGAACGAAATCAATTCGCTACTTGGCCCTATGACATGGCAGACCCCGGATGTCACATCGTTATACTCGCAGTAGTAATCAAAATAGATGGTTCCGCCCACATCGTACGGTCCACCAACCGGACAAATATGGCACAGGTATCGTTCAGTTTGTGCCGGCAAACTGGCAGCAGAAAGTGCAGCAAAAACCCCCAGCACGCTTAACGCAAGGCATTACATCTCAGATGCTCCTCATGAGGATTGGAGAGCGCAGCGGCAGCACGAGCGGCCCGCGCGAAAAACGACTACATCTCTTTAATGCCGCGTCGTCCGAACCGGGCATTCCAGATTGCCCAGGTTCAACACGTATTGACATTCAGACTGCTTCTTCACGTACCGGGCCCTGACCTCAAGGTCCGGCGTAAAATTCACGCCCGCCTTGATCTCCTGACCGAACGCAACCACCCGATCAGGAACCGCCCCTCCCGGGGACACCTTCAACACATAAATCCTGGCGTTGATCGTGTCCCCCGCCGGCGTTTCAAACCGGACAAACGGAGACCAGACAACAGTCGTCCCCGGCATCGTCGACGGCAGGTAACTGAAGTGCAGTGGCTCCTTCAGGCACGGCTGAGGGGTTGTCGCGAGATCGTCGGCAAATTCAGGCTGCTTGCTGCCTTCATCGTCGGAGACAGCTTCGACAGCGGGCTCTTGCGACCCCCCATCATCCGCAAGCATCGACTCCGGAAAATCTGCAGAAAGAAGCCAGCCCAACCCCGCAACGACCACCAGCACGGCAATGCGGCTCAACCGGGTCGAGTCTCGCATGGCAACGCTCCTGCAATTGAGTGAAGGAAGGCCAGCCTAAAAAGCCGGGACCGGTTCACCATCGTCTCGCACCGCGTAGCGTTTCAGCACGGCGCGATTGATGTTCTCGCTGATGAACTGCACCTTGCCATCCAAAAGGGCTCCCTGGACTCCCCCGGGGTGAGCCGACGACAGTGGCTTGTTCGGCGCACCGCTCTCCGCCATTCCTTTGGAAGTGTCGAACAGCGCGTTCGGCGAATGCTGGATCGTCGTCACGTTGAAGGGTCCGCGAGGCTGCAGGCTGAACGGGCCGACCATGCCGCCCGAGTAGCTCGGAGGCGTTCCCATCCCCGGTGACCCCGTCATCCACCCGTTGGGAAATCCCGCGTCGCCACGAAACCGCTTCCCCGAAACGTCCTCCAGCCAGCCCGAAGCCTCTCCAACACAGAGAATGTTGCTCGTACCGTCCGTGGCTTCGCTCATCCGCACGGCGTCGTTCACGACCAGCATCCCGTCACTAGACAGATGTCCACCTAAAATTCCCACACAACAGCTCTGGATGCGGGTCGCCTTCACTTCACCGAAATGATCCGTCCCCCCCGAAATCCCGACATACGAGGGCTGCAGCTGATTCGTCTGGGTCACCAGATCCTGCACAAACTCCGACAGCGGACTCGACGGGCAACGCATCAACTC
>CAZUXX010000563.1:0-222 GCA_964624215.1 uncultured Planctomycetaceae bacterium | reverse complement strand
GATCAACAGCCCATCGCCCAGGGCGGCATTGTCGGGATGAAAACTCGGCAACCCGTTGTTGTGCCCCTCATGGTCGAACTGGTCGTAGATCGCCTTCTGCTCGACGAACGGGAGCAACCCGACCCACCACGACGGGCCCGTCCCCGGAAGCCCGGTGTCCCGCTGCGCACGTGCTCCGATCGGAAACGTCTTGTGCGTCACCTCATAATCATGCAGAGCCAG
>CAZUXX010000562.1:0-3016 GCA_964624215.1 uncultured Planctomycetaceae bacterium | reverse complement strand
TCGGTAATCACTTCGGGCACCGGCTTTCCATCAATCGTCGCCTGTGCGAAGGCGGGAAACTGGGTCGCCGAGTGATTCCCCCAGATGGCGAGATTTTTGACGGCGGAGACCGGCCGTGAGGCTTTTTGCGCCAGCTGGGTGACAGCCCGATTCTGATCGAGCATGGTCATGGCAAACCACCGCTCCGGAGGGACACTCGGTGCGTTGGCCATGGCAATGAGGCAGTTGGTATTGCAGGGGTTCCCGACGACGAGCACACGAACGTCCTTTGCGGCGGCGGCCTCAATCGCCTTGCCGGTGCTGGTGAAGATCGGGCCGTTGACGCGGATCAGGTCGCCCCGCTCCATGCCCGCCTTGCGGGGGACGCTTCCGACGCACAGCACCCAGTTGCAGTCGGCGAAGGCATCTTCGAGGTGGTCGCTGTCGGCCTTGACCACACCGGCCAGTGTCGGGAAGGCGCAGTCATCGAGTTCCATCTCGACACCGTCGAGGTTTTTGAGCACCGGGGGAACTTCGACGAGGTGCAGGATGACCGGCTGATCGGGACCGAAGACCTCGCCGCTGGCCAGTCGAAACACCAGAGCGTAACCGATATTCCCGGCGGCTCCCGTCACCGCGACTCGAATGGGCTGCTTCACGACACGTTCTCCTGAAACTCACGTGGAACACGCGCCTTGTAGCGGGCTGTCGCGCCTGAGTCGAGCGATGGAGAGCGTTTGACGAAGGTTGAGAGAGTCGGTGGGCCGATTTTCCGGGCGTTGCCGGCGTCACGCTTGCGGGACTCACGGGGCCACATGCCGCCCGGGCGCGGGCTCCGCCTCAGTCGGTGTGAGCCACCTGGAGTCGCGGATCGGCAAGGTCGAGCCGATACATCACCTGGTTGTAGTCGTAGCGGGGCGTGACGAGGGGCTGATTCGCGAACGAGTGGGTGTAGGTTCCTTCAAAGAAGATCATGCGTCCGTCTTCGGAATCGAAGAAGTCATGGTGTGTCGGGTTATAGAAGGAGTAGCGGTCGTGTGTGATGATGCGCACCGCATTTTGCCAGGGGCCTTCGGGCCTGGCGGATTCCAGATACCAGACCTCGCCGACAAAGGAGGGCCCGCCGAACTGCTGGACGGCGATCATCACCCAGCGGTTGCGGTACTCGTTCCAGCGGATTGATCCGCTATGCAAGCGGACCGCTTCGCCAGAGGCAGCGTCGACCGTTCTCCAATGAGCTTCGTCTTCGGAGAGAATCCCGTCTGCGATGAGCTGACGTTCGTCGTCGGCCGTGAATGGCTGGGCGCCTTTCCGCCAGCGATAGACCGCCCGGCCTGAGTCATCCCGTTCGACGCGGCTGGCGACAGACTCTCCGGCGGGATGGGGCCGCAAGGGAGTGAAGGCTTCGAACTGTTCAGGGTCGAGTACGGCCTCCCGATTGGCGGGGACACGGAGAATCGGATAGGGGACTGCTGAGACGAGATAGTCCCTGTTTTGCTCGTGCATGCGAAATACCTGACCCTGCAGATGCCGCCGGTCTGAGTCGGGCAGCGTCACCAGCAGCTCGAATTGCGCTCGAGAGGTATCAAATGCGGCGACCCCGTGATCGATCTGCTGTTCGAGACTTTTCCGGCGACTGAAGTGTGCAAGGATCTGCGGGTCGCCATCGGGATTGTCAGCGACTGCAACGCCGTCGACCCAGACGACGCCACCTTGGCGTTCCTTAAAGGCGGGTCGACTGAAGCCGGTCTCGGAAACAGCGTAGTGGAGGTTCACTCCCTGAGCGGGATCGAGTCCACCGGCACCCGGCAGGCGACTGGTGGCCGTGGAGGTACCGAAGTTTCCGAGTGGATATGCCTGCTGGCTGGTGTCTCCCCAGAACCAGTAAATGGTGTCTCCGACCACTGCCGTCTGGACGGAATCCTGTCCGACGACACCGCCGTTGAGGAGAGGTTCGTCGATGGGAACGGTGCGGCCGAGCAGCACGCTGTCGACATAGATCCCTTCGCCGGTTTGACGATAGAGTCGTTCAGCAATGTTGATGCGGTCGATTTTCCACTCGACCAGTTCGCCCGGCTCGATCGTGACGGCCCGGCCGCGAATCCCGAACCCGTCCTTCGGGAATTCGTACCCGTGACTGGAGACGTTGAAGAAGATGCGGCGTCCGATCAGGGCGGGATCGGTGATGGCGACATACCCCGCACTGTCGGTCACAAACCTGAGATTGCTGGTGGTGGTCAGCTCGACGAGCGGGACGCCACGGTCTGTGCGGGAATCGACGATTCGGATGCCAAAGGGCTTCTGCTCCTGCCAGCCGAGAGTCGTATCGTGTCCGACCAGCAAGAGCACGAGGGGGAGAATGGTCCGGAGCATCAATGATCTCCGAGGTGCGTGTGACGGGGTGTGTCTCGTTTCCGGCGATTGCGGAACCGCAACAGGATACGTGTGGGAGCGTCTGGACCACAAATGGCCGGTAACGCTACACGTACGTTGGACGCGGTTCAGGCGAGGGGGGGATTGCAAGGATTCTGCATGTCGTCGGCTGACTCGGAATGGATTCTGGAAGGGCGTGGCATCGGCCGGCACGTTGACGACGTCTGGCTGCTGTCGGGGGTATCGCTCCGGCTGGCTGCCGGTGAGCGGGTTGGATTGATCGGTGCGTCAGGTTCGGGGAAATCGCTGCTGCTGCGTACGCTGTGCCTGCTTGACCCGATTGATACGGGGGAGGTGCTTTACCGGGGGCAACCGATTCCGGATGCCGATGTTCCCGGGTTTCGCAGCCGCGTGCTCCTGCTTCAGCAACGCCCTGCCCTTCCGCCGGAGACGGTCGACGCAGCCCTGCGCAGTCCGCTGGAGCTGTGGGTTCATCGGGATCGCACGTGGGACCGTGAGCGGGTGGTGAAGTGGCTCGCAGCCTGTGGACGACCGGCGGAGTTTCTGTCGCGCGAAACGGGGAATCTTTCCGGTGGAGAACGGCAGCTCGTCTGCCTGTTGCGTGCGCTTCAGCTCGATCCGGAAGTGCTGCTACTCGATGAGC
>CAZUXX010000561.1:0-3026 GCA_964624215.1 uncultured Planctomycetaceae bacterium | reverse complement strand
CTCTCTCTCGTGGTCCCTGGTGCCCGTGACGATGCTGCGGCCACACTCCGCAAGACCCTGCACATCCCCGCGCAGCAGGAACTGAGCGAACACCTCCGGCACCTCGGGCTGCTCGAAGAGCGACTGTTGCCCCCGTCCGGCCCCGAGGCCGAACAGGTCCGACGTCGACTGCAGGCCCTCGAAAGGGAACTTCAAGAGATCCAGAGCAGCGACCGGGCCGCCGAGCAGGTCGGTCGTCAGCAGGAACTCGTCTCGCAGATCAATCCTCTCCGCCAGCAGATTGATCCCTACGAACTCCGCTTCGCCAACGCCCTCTGGTGCGAGCGACAGTTCCCCCTGGCCTCCGACTATCAGGCGACCGTTCGCGTGCATCCCCGGCTGCGCGCCGAACTTGTCGACTTTGCCGGTGCCGCGGAACAGGCCCGCCAGCAGATCAACGACTGGGCCGCAACCCGGACGAACGACCGCATCCGGGAACTCATCGCACAGGGAATGGTCGACGCGCAGACACGCCTGGTGCTCACCAACGCGGTCCACTTCAACGGCAAGTGGAAACAGCCCTTCGAGACCAGCCAGACGCGACCCGGAGAATTCACTCTCGCCGACAGGACCACCGTCCAGACGCCGTTGATGAACAACTACGTACGATCGGCGCGCTACGTCGACCTCCGCCCCGATGGCTCCGTCAACGACTTCATCCAGGTCGAAGCAGACCCCTCAAGTCGATTCGACCTGGAATGGACGTTGCCCGACAACCCCGACGGGCTGAAGGCCCTTGAGCTCGACTACCGGGGAGGCACCATGTCGATGCTGTTCCTCCTCCCCGCCCGCCCCGATGGACTCTCTCAACTCGAACGAGAACTGACGGACGAAAAGCTCCGTGCCATCATCAGCAAGCTCGACCAGCACACGGTGGGAGTCACCCTCCCGCGCTTCACGACCCGTTCGTCGCTGCAGCTCAACGCCCCGCTCAGGAAACTGGGGCTCGACCCGCTCTTCAAAGCGGGATCCCTCTCCGAGATCAGCGACCATCCCGACGCCGAGACGCTGGGCGTCAGCCTCGTGATTCAGCAGACGTTCCTCGAACTGACCGAAGAGGGAACCGAAGCCGCCGCAGTCACCGCCGTCTTTGCACCGACCGCCGCCGCTCCTCCGGCCTCCGCGCCCAAGCCAAACCCGGAGTTCCGCGCCCGGCATCCCTTCCTGTACTTCATCCGTCATCGTGAGAGCGGCACCATCCTCTTTGTCGGGCGGATGGTGAAGCCGGAGTAGATCCTCCGGCTTCACAACCCTCGTTCTCACTCAGCTCGCACTCGGGGGCCGAGCCTCGCCTACGGCACACTCACCGGCTCACCGTCGTTACGCTCGGCCATCCGCCGCCAGACCTGCAGGCTCAGATTCTCCGACACGGTGCTCACCTTGCCGTCCATCAGGGCCACCTGCACGACCCCCGGATGCCAGCTGCGGGATGTCACGGCCGCGTACGTCGGCTCCAGGCAGCCCGTTCCCTCGCGGCAGTTGGTGAAGTCTCCGTCCTCGGCTCCCCCGCCACTCCCCGACACAGGGACGATCGTGTTCGGCGTAAAGGTCGCCGTGAAGCCCGTCTGATGGATTCGCGGATCGACCCACTCCGTGTGGCCGCTCCCGTCTCCGAACATCGTCCCCTTCATGTCACCACCGGTCGCACCGGAGATCGACGCGACCGTAATCGTGCTGACATCCGTCCCCGAAGAGAAGTCTTCCCCATCACGCACGTACGGAGTAAATGCCCTCACCTCCGCGAAGCCGATGGTGTTGCTCATCCCGTCGGTGTAGGCGGCGTCGGTGAGCTTGCCGTTTCCGACGAATGCCCCGCTCCCGCCGGGTCCTGTCGGATTCTGCCAGACATTCCACACCCCCGCGTTGTACCCGTAGCTGATCGGGTAATGCCCCGGCCGTGGCATGTCATTCGGATCGCTCGGGCACAGGTACAGCTCGACCCGCTGCTCCGACACGCCGGCGTTGACCGGATCCGAATACGTCACCGTCAGATCCGCCATCTGGTACAGGTTCGACTGCTCCACATACGGCAGAATCCGGGCGTGAATCGACCACTGCCCGCCACCGGTCACCCCGTCAAAACACCCCGACGGCGGAACGCAGTTGTAGTTCCCCATGTAGTTGTGCACCGCGATGAGCACGTTGTGCATATGGTCCTGGCACTGCGCCTTCCTCGCCGCCTCCCGCACCTGCTGCACGGCGGGCAACAGCAGTGAGACCAGAATCGCGATGATGGCGATCACAACCAGCAATTCAATCAGCGTGAAGCCTGCGTGCAGGCGATGGCGAGGTCTGGCCATGGCGGGATCCACAAGGAAAGTCAGAAAGGCGGGACAGTTCACTGAAAGTCCGGTGAGGGACCAGCACATCGCTGGCTGTTCTGGCAGGAACCCACCGGAATTCAGACTGAGTCTCAGACTCGCACGAATATCACATGCTGAAATTGAGACTCAGTCTCGCAAGAAATCTACTGGCTCCCCCGGTCACTCCACAAGAGACCCGACACAAGTTTTGAATCCCGGGATCGCTCTCCCCATCGCGGCCGACTGCCCTGCGCCATCCTCGACGGAACATCGCAACCATCACCCCCCACGACACCCTGCCGCGAACAACGTGTCTGAAAGAAGGCCTCCCCATCGCACCCGCCCTCCCCTCTCCAGATTCCATTGCGACGGACTGCTCCCCCTCCCCGCAATCTGTCCCGGTCGCGGTTGTCGAATCGCTCGCGGGCTCTCTATACTTCCTCCCCCGAGCGAATCGCACGAGCGATTCCACCTCCTGGAGAGATGGCTGAGTGGCCGAAAGCGCCGGATTGCTAATCCGGTATGTCGCTATAAGCGGCATCACGGGTTCGAATCCCGTTCTCTCCGCTCCCAGCACGGAAACAGTCCGAGAGTCCCGCGATCGCGAGACGCGGGGAGGTCACCAGCTGCCGGTTCTAGCCGGTTGGCCGCCGAGCCTTTACGAGCTCTCGGATGCCCCCGACG
>CAZUXX010000560.1:0-3028 GCA_964624215.1 uncultured Planctomycetaceae bacterium | reverse complement strand
TGGAGATCCTTCCGAACGCGTCGCTGCCCCAGGTCGGTGAAACGCAGCAGATGCTGGTGACCGCCGTGATGTCGGACGGACAGAAGCACGATGTCACCCGCTGGGTCCGCTGGTCGTCGTCGAACGAAACGGTCTGCACCGTCGACGATTCCGGATCCGTGAGTGTGATCGGGCCGGGGGAGGGAGCGATCGTTGCGTTGTACTCATCCAAACTGGCCATTGCCCGGATCACGGTTCCGTACCAGACGGAGAACGTCACTCCGCCGCCCGAGCCACGGAACTTCATCGACGAGCACGTCAACCGGCAGCTGGCCCTGTTGAATCTCCCTGCCTCTGCACCGTGTGATGATGCCACGTTCGTTCGCCGCGCGTATGTCGACACGATCGGGACGCTTCCCACGGCAGACGAGGTGCGGACATTTCTCGCGGACGGATCCGATGACAAGCGCGAGCGGCTGATCGAGGATCTCCTCAACCGTCCCGAATTCGCGGATTACTGGACGTACACGTGGAGCGACATGCTGATGCTCAACGGCACGCTCCTGCGTCCACAGGCCCTCAAGGCGTATTACGAGTGGATTCATCACCGCGTTGCCACCAATCAGCCGTGGGATGAGTTTGTGCGGGAGATCCTCACTGCCTCAGGCAGCAGCTATGAGAACGGGGCGACCAATTTCTATGCCCTGCATCAGACTCCGGAGGACATGACCGAGAACGCCTGCCAGGCGTTTTTGGGTCTGTCGATCAGTTGCGCCCGCTGCCACAATCATCCGCTCGAAAAGTGGACCAACGACCAGTACTACGCGATGGCGAATCTTTTCTCCCGTGTGCGTGCAAAGGGTTGGGGAGGAGAGACGCGCAACGGTGACGGGCTGCGCACCCTGTATGTGGCGACGACGGGAGATCTGGTTCAGCCGCGAACGGGGCGTCCGCAGCCTCCGACCCCGCTGGATGGGGAACCGCTGGAGTTCGACGATCCGCGGGATCGCCGCGAGCATCTGGCGCGGTGGATGACGTCGCCGGAGAACCCCTACTTTGCCCGTTCGATCACCAACCGGGTCTGGAAGAACTACTTCGGCACTGCTCTCGTCGAGGAAGTCGACGACATGCGTGTTTCAAACCCGGCGTCGAACGAGGCCCTGCTGACGGCGGCCGCGAACTTTCTCGTGGAGAACAAATTCGATCTGAAGGCGCTCATGCGGGTCATTCTGCAGTCGAACGCCTATCAGCGGAGCAGCGAGACCGTCTCCGGGAACGAAACGGACACCCGCTTCTACTCCCGCTATTTCCCCAGGCGGATGCGGGCCGAGGTGCTCCACGACGCGGTTGTGCAGGTGACGCAAGTCCCGACGCCCTTCACGCAGGTGGCGTTTCCCGGGGCCGATATGCAGAAAACGGACTTCTATCCCCTCGGGACACGGGCGATCCAGCTTTACGATTCCGCTGTTGAGAACTACTTCCTGCAGGCATTCGGCCGCAACCAGCGACGGATCACCTGCGAGTGTGAGAGATCAGATGAACCGAGCATGGTGCAGGTTCTGCACCTCTCGAACGGCGATACGCTCAACGAGAAGCTCGGGGCTGAGGACAACCGCGTTGCCAGACTGCTGCACCTGCGGCAATCGGGGTTGTCTGATGCGGCGTTTCTCGACGAAATCTATCTCGCCGCCCTCGCCCGATTCCCGACTGAAGCGGAGCGATCCCGGTTGCTGCCAATGCTGCCAAAGCCCGGGGAGGCGGACGAGCGTGTCGTCGTCGAAGACCTTCTGTGGGCCTTGCTCACGAGCCGCGAATTTCTCTTCAATCACTGACAGGCTCGCGGGATAGGGGAATGCTCCAGCGGCGACAGCGGGATGCGGCAAGCTTCGCCGGTCGATTCGACCCGGCCGGGGCTGCGGTAGACGGACCCGCGAGTTGAGCCGTACAAGCGTTGCTGGCGCAACGGACGTCCGGTTGGCGTGTCGTGTGCGCTCACGGTCTGCACTAGGCCGCCACGCCAAGTGCCCCCTGCCAATCGCCGAAGGTTCGGAACATGGATGTTCAACCCTTCTCGACTCGACGGCTGCTCAACTGGCTCAGGATCTGTCGCCGCGGGTCGCTCTCGGTCGCACTGTGTTCGCTGGTCTCTCCGGCACTGGCACAGCAGTCTCCCGGGACAATCGGGGCCGACCGGGGATTTCATCAGTCGGGTCGCTTCAGTCCCGACCCGGTTGGAAACCGGCCGGCGATTGCGTCTGATCGTCCGGGGTCGTTGGGGAGCGATCAGGAAATTCGCGAACTGATCGCCCGGGGCGAACAGGCGTTCCAGGCGTATCAGCAGAGTCATGATCCCCGGCATCTTTCGCAGATGCGTGATGAATTCGAGGCTGTCCTGAGGATCGCCCCGCAGCACCCGATGGCGCATCACCGGCTCGCCATCGTGGCTGATCTGCAGCAGGACTTCGATCGGGCGGGACGACATTATCGGGCGGCACTGGCAGGGATGCCGGGGGATCCGAGTGTCCTGCACGACGCGGGTTACTCGGCGATGCTGCAGGGCCGCCACTCTGAAGCCATCCCGTATCTTCAGCAGGCGCTGCAGGCCTCCCCAACGTGGACGGCGCCGGCGGAAAAGCTGGCCCGGTGCTACGTGATGGCCGGACAGCCCAAAAATGCCGAACAGGTCCTCAGTGGTGTCGTTGGCCCGGAGGCCGCCCGGCAGCAGGTCGCCCGGCTGCAGTCCGAGATTTCACCGCCGGAGAAACCGTCGCTGTTGGGGCGGTTGCGTCCCCGGTTGCGAGACCTGCGACCCGGTTCGAACTCTGACGAAGAGTTTGTCGAACAACTTCGTACCGAGATGGAGCAGGCTCGACAGCAGAGCGAAATGGCGGCCCGCCAGCGCGAACTGGAGCGTCGTCAGCGTGAATCGGCTGAACAGTGGCAACGACAGAATGTCCAGGGGGACGATCCGGCTCCGTACAATCCGATCAGCCGGGCGCTCGCCGAGATCGACCAGGAAGCCGAGAGCTTCCCGCGGCGTCCGATTCGG
>CAZUXX010000559.1:0-3033 GCA_964624215.1 uncultured Planctomycetaceae bacterium | reverse complement strand
ATCACCATGCGATCTTTCTTGAGATCCGGGACGTAGCGATCGTAGGCGGCGTCCATCAGCTTCTCGTCCTGCCGCATGAACATCCAGAGCAGGTGAGACCACCACTTCCCTTCCAGCGGGGAGTGCGGGTCGCCGTGCTGATCGGACTGACTGTGGTGAATGCGATGCACCATCGTCCAGCGCAAGGGAGATCCCTCGCCGGCGATTGCGGCGGAGTAAAGGCCGAGGAACCTGGCGGGCCCATGCAGCTTCAGAGAGCGGTGAGAGAGGCTGCGGTGGTAGCACAGGCAGATACCGATGCTACAGGTCAGCCAATGCAACCCGATGGCGACGAGTACGGCGGTCAGGTTGACGTAGAACAATGCCGCGACTGCACCGACGTGCATGGCGACCATCCAGACGACAATGGTCCAGTGAACGTTGGACCAACGCAGATTCTTCGGAGAGAACGAGTCCAGAATCGCCTGGCGTTCCCGGGCCCGCGGGCTCATTTCGCCCGATCCGGCAGGACCTTCGTCGGCCCCCTCCGGCAGGAGATCCTGGTTGATCTC
Source organism: uncultured Planctomycetaceae bacterium (assembly GCA_964624215.1). GTDB lineage: Bacteria > Planctomycetota > Planctomycetia > Planctomycetales > Planctomycetaceae > CAZUXX01. The sequence goes on along the minus strand of CAZUXX010000559.1, from coordinate 2,482 downwards.
TTTCTGATCGACGGTTTCAGTTTCGAGTTGGGCAGCTGTCGATTGGGATTCGACAGATTCATCAAGAACGGCAGACATCAAAAACTCCTTCCACTCGCGAAGCAAGTCGTGGTGCGTGTGGTACTGATCAGACTCCATTTCGTGAAGGAACGCCTGCGCGCTCCTCTGTTGAGTCGGTCCAAATCTATCAGCAACTTCGTCAAAGGCAGTCATGACGCCGTCGAACATTTGTCAAAGCCACGTCACAGACGTAACACGTAATTCTGAAACATGTTACGAATCCCAACATGCTCAGTTCGGGGATTGAAAATCTCAACCGGAAGCTTTGATGTCCCGTCGACGGGAGGATCCGGGAGAATCTGGACGACCGAGAATCTGCCGGGATTGGTTGAATCGCTCCGCCTGTCGCTTTGTCGAAGGCTAGAATTGCGGCGAAGTCCCTAGAGCCTTGGAGAAACTAGAGCCTTGGAGAAACATGTCACTTCACCCGTCTGTGTTTCCCGTTGCCGGCAATTCGCGTCGCCGTCGCCGCCTCCTGCTTCAGGTGCAACAGGAGTCGGCTCCTGAGGAGATTTCCTCCGCCGACGCCGGACCCGACGTGTCCGAAATGGCCGACATGCACGCCGACGGCACCGGTGCCTGGGCGACAGCCACGGTCTCGGCATCCCGGACGACGGTCACGACTGACGGTGTGACCGCGACGGAAGAGGCGAATAGTGACCGTGGTCGGCTGCGGACACTGCTCGGCAAGCCGGGGCCCCTGACATGGGTCATGTGCGGTGACAGCCTGCGACTTCCGTCGAGCGGAGTCCGGGAGTGGCGCAGCAGTGCCGGGCGGATCACCGAGTATTTGCATGGTCGGATGAGCCGTTCGCACGACGTCCTCGTCGACACGGCAACTCCGGGGATGCGGATCGAGAAGCTGATCCCGGTCCTCTGGCAGCGGGTTCTGAAGTTCCGTCCGGACGTCGTTCTGATCTCAATCGGACAGGGCGAGGCGGAAGCGGGACTGGAGGGGCTTGAGGAATTCGAGCGGCGGCTGGCAATGCTCGTCGAGACTCTGCAGAAGACCGGAATCGTCACTGCCGTGTCGACTCCACCGCTGGCGGCCAGCGTCGATTCCGACGAGATCGTGCTGCAACTCGTCTACGCCGAAGCAACTCGTGCCACCGCCGCCGAGTATGACCTGCCACTGGTGGATCACTGGGCCCATTGGGAACAGCACGCTACCGAAGGAGACGTGACCTCGTGGTACGACGGCGAGACCTGGGTCCCGGGGAAGCTGGGACACGTTGAAATCGCTCGACGGATCGTCAAGGATCTGGGCCTGCAGGACCGCCCGATTCGCGAAGCGTTCCAGTGTCACTGAGTGCGTGCCAGCCGGTCATCGCCCTCTCGCCCTATTTGCGTACCGAGTATGCTCGACCTCTACGACAAGATTCAGGAAGTTTCTGACTTCGTCCGTTCGCACTGGCAGCGTCAGCCACATGCGGGGATTGTGCTGGGAACCGGTCTGGGAGGACTGGTCCGGGAGATCGACGTCGAGGCGTCAATCGACTACGAGGAAATCCCGCACTTCCCGAAGTCAACGGTTGTGGGACATCGCGGGCGTCTCGTGTGCGGACTGTTGCAGGGTGTCCCCGTCATGGCGATGGAGGGACGCTTCCACATGTACGAGGGGTATTCCCTCAAGCAGATCACCCTCCCGGTGCGCGTGTTTCGATCTCTCGGAGCCGAACTGCTCGTCCTTTCCAATGCCGCAGGCGGGATGAACCCGTACTATCGCTGCGGCGACATCGTCGTTGTCGACGATCACATCAACCTGATGGGGGATAACCCCCTGATCGGAGTCAATGACGATCGGCTCGGTCCGCGATTCCCCGACATGATCGCTCCGTACGATCAGAAGCTGGGGGAGGCGGCCCTGGAGATCGCGAGGCGGAACAATTTCGCGGCGCATCGTGGCGTCTTTGTCGGCGTGGCAGGTCCGAACCTGGAGACGCGGGCGGAATACCGCATGCTCCGGCTGATGGGCGCGGATATTGTCGGCATGTCGACTGTTCCCGAAGTCATCGTCGCCGCCCATGCCGGGCTGCGCACGGTGGCTCTGTCGGTCGTAACGGACATCTGCCTGCCGGATGCTCTGCAACCGGTGAATATCGAGGAGATTATCGCGATTGCCAACGAGGCAGAGCCGCGGCTGTGCACGCTCGTTCGCGAATTGGTCGCTCTCGATGCGGGCGACAAGGCGACCACTGCCACTCACTCGTCGTAGGCGGCGACCTGCTCCACGCGACCTTTCCGCTGCAACAGGTTGGCGATGGTCCAGCAGAGCAGGGCCCAACATCCGCCAACGGTCCACCCGGCGAGAACATCCGTCGGCCAGTGGACTCCGAGATAGACTCGGCTGACTCCGACCAGCACCGTCAGCAGAACGGCCAACAGCAGCAGGTAGGCCTTGGTCCTCAGGTCCCGATGAACA
>CAZUXX010000558.1:0-3034 GCA_964624215.1 uncultured Planctomycetaceae bacterium | reverse complement strand
GCTCGATGACGCTGCGGCCGGTGTCACCGATCTTGGCCTCCTCCATTTCCAGCAAAAGGTCGTTCCCTTCACGGGTTCGCTCACCGACCCCCGCGAACACCGAGTAACCGCCGTGCTCGCGGGCGATGCGGGCGATGAGCTCGGTGAGAATGACGGTCTTGCCCAGTCCGGCACCACCGAACAGACCGGCCTTTCCACCACGAACGAACGGAGTCAAAAGGTCCACGACCTTGATGCCCGTTTCGAAGACCTCCGTCTTCGAGGAGAGTTCGTCGAGTTTGGGCGGGTCGCGGTGAATCGGCCACCGTTCGGCAGCGGCGACCTCCCCCTTGCCGTCGATGGGGTCGCCCACCACATTGAACACGCGGCCCAGCGTCTCCTTGCCGACGGGGACGGTGACCGGACCGCCGGTGTCTTCGACCTCCATTCCCCGAACCATCCCGTCGGTCGACCCCAGGGCGACGCAACGCACACGGCCGCCACCGAGGTGCTGCTGGACTTCGCCAATCACGCGGACCTTGATCCCTTTGACGTCGGTCTCGACCTTGACCGCATTGTAGATCTCCGGCATGTGCTCTTCGGAAAATTCGACGTCGAACGTCGACCCGATCACCTGCGTCACGCGCCCCATGTTCGTTGCTGCTGCTGTTGCCATGTTTGCGTCTTACCAGCCTGTTGACTCAGATTGCAGATTGAACAGGGGATGTTTACAAAAGTCCGCCTGCTCGAAATGCCGTACGATTCGTGAATTCCCTTGCGGGCCAGTGAGGAAGTTCCGCTGCGGCCTGTGTCGCCTCTCTTCCTCCGCGCTCCACATCCTGTCAGTGTTCAATCGGCAACCTTGCCTGATCGACGGTTGCGGAGCCGGAAATCCGTTCCCCGGAGTGCACCCGTGCAACTCGCCGGGACGGGCGTCGCTCGCTACGTCCGCTCCCTGATTGTCGCTCTGCAGTGCGGTCCTTCATGTCGTTGGAAAGTCCGCTGCAGAAAGGTCTGTCTACTCGAGTGCCGCGGCTCCGCCGATGATCTCCGCCAGTTCGCTGGTGATCTGGCTTTGACGCGCGCGATTGTACTCCATGCTGATGTTGCGGATCATTTCGTCCGCGTTCTCGGTGGCATTCTTCATCGCCACCATCCGCGCGATCTGATCGCCAACCGCAGCATCCAGAAAACATTTGAAGAATCGCGCCCGGAACGCTGCGGGAACGATCTCCTCCAGGATCTCCTGGGCGCTCGGAAGAAACTCGTATTCCGTTCCTGCGCCTTCGGTCGTCTCGCCGGTCTCCACCGACAGATCACCAAACGGCAGCAGGGTCTCAACGGTGGGACGCTGACGTGACGACGATTCGAACTTCTGATAGGCCACCTCGAGGCGATGCAGCCGGCCGGCAATGAACTCGCGCACAAACCGGTCGGCGATCTCGTTGACCTCGTCAAACGCAGGCTTGTCTTCGAACACGGTATAGCCGTGATCAACCGGGATGCCTTCGAACTTGAAGGCCTTCAGACCGCGTTTGCCGCTGACGGTCACCTCAACCGATTTCCCCTCCTCGTGGAGTTCCCGCAGGCGACGGAACGCATGCCGCAGAATCCCTCCGTTGTACCCGCCATTGAAGCCGCGGTTCGAGGTGATCACCACCAGAGCGGTGTGTGTCTCCTCGGCCGGCTGCTGCAGCAGCGGGTGCGAGAACTCCAGATCTGCCTGCGCCAGATCGGATACGATCTCGTTCAGTTTGCGCGTGTAGGCCGCTGCCTCGGAGGCCCGGTCCATCGCCTTCTTGAAGCGCGCGGTGGCAATCAGTTCCATCGTCCGCGTGATCTTGCGGATGTTACGGACTGACTTGCGTCGCTTGACGAGTGCTCGTGCTTTGCCCATGGGAGAGCGCTTTGAAGATTCTGGTCAGGGGTGAGAGAAACCGGGGGTGATCCGCTCTGGTACCGACCAGGCGGATCAGGAACCGGTCACGGTCACGAGGCTGCGACCGCCTCTTCTTCGGTTTTGCTGGCGTGCGTGGTCTCCCAGCGGGTGCGGAACTCGTCGAGAGCCGCCTTCAGTCCCTCTTCGATCTCGTCGGTAAGCTCCTTCTTCTCGACAAGGGCGTTACGAACTTCGCTCTTCTCATCCCGCATGAACTTGTGCAGTTCCTGCTCGGCCCGGGCGACATCCCGGACAGCGACCTTGTCGAAGTAGCCCTTGGTTCCGGCGTAGATCGAGATCACCTGGTCGGCAACATCCAGCGGCTGGTACTGCGGCTGCTTGAGCAGTTCGACCATGCGGTAGCCACGATCGAGCTGCCGCTGCGTGGCAGGATCGAGTTCGGTCCCGAGCTGGGCGAACGCCTCCAGTTCGCGGAACGCAGCAAGGTCGAGTCGCAGTGACCCGGCGATCTTCTTCATGGCCTTCGTCTGGGCGTTTCCTCCCACACGGGAGACCGAGATCCCGACGTTGATCGCGGGCCGCACCCCGGCGAAGAACAGGTCAGGCTCAAGGTAGATCTGACCGTCGGTGATCGAAATCACGTTGGTCGGGATGTATGCCGAGACTTCCCCTTCGAGCGTCTCGATGATCGGCAGTGCCGTCATCGAACCACCGCCGAGTTCGTCCGACAGCTTCGCCGCTCTCTCAAGCAGACGCGAGTGGCAGTAGAACACGTCACCGGGGTAGGCCTCGCGACCGGGCGGACGCCGCATCAGCAGGGACAACTGTCGATAGGCCTGGGCCTGCTTCGTCAGGTCGTCGTACACACACAGGGTGTGCTTCCCCTGATACATAAAGTGCTCGGCAATCGCGGCACCGGCGTACGGGGCGATGTACTGCAGCGGGGCCGGGTCGGACGACGTTGCCGAAACAACGATCGTGTAGTCCATCGCACCGTTGGCCTGCAGGGCCTCGACCACCGCGGCAACGTTCGACGCACGCTGACCGCAGGCGACGTAGATGCAGATGACGTCGCCCCCCTTCTGGTTGATGATCGTATCCAGCGCCACGGCGGTCTTCCCGGTCTTCCGGTCGCCGATGATCAGCTCGCGCTGT
>CAZUXX010000557.1:0-3035 GCA_964624215.1 uncultured Planctomycetaceae bacterium | reverse complement strand
CTCAAAGCCTGGGCGCGGGCCGTCGCTACGGGCCGACCGAGAGATCGAACGAAACGGGAGCTGCCTAACCTGCTCGACGCGGCGCTTCAATGAATCGTCTGACCTGTCAGACGACGCGGCCGTCAAGTAGGTGCTAGATCGAATCCGAACAGTCGCACTTGACAGGCGGCACCGGCGTGCGACGATCTCATAGCTTCGAGATCAGCGACTGGTGTCGACGGTTCGAATAGAGAGTCCCCCATGCAGAGGGACTCTCTCGCCCAAACCCGGGGGGGTTTGGTCAGTCACCGATGTCGGCGTCTGTGCAGTTGATGGTATGCCACTCTTGAACGAAGGCGGGGTCGCCTCGGCGGGCGTCCGACGCCAGCTGCTCAAACACTGAGATCACGCCACCGCCGTCGGTCACCTGGAGCGACCGCCAGGTCGGTATTTCCTCGAGGACCGGAAGCGCTTGTGCGGCTGTCATCTCGTCGCTGGCCTCAATCGCCTCGAGCCAGAACCCGTACCACTGGCAGGCGGCGTTGTACTCCAGCATCGAGCGGAATCCGAGTTCGTCCATCGAGGCTGGGTTCTCTCGGAGCGACTGCCGGAGCCGCTCCCAGCTTCCCCCAGGAGGTAGAGGAATGTCCGCACCGAGCCGGTCGATCGCCTCGTCGGCTTCGTGGGCTTCCACCTCCAGCTCCGGGTAGTCACCTGCCAGACTCTCCCGCCGCGCCCCGTCCGCCGTGAACAGGACCGACGGATCGCTCAGCACGTCCCGGAGCGTGAGCTCCAGTCTGTCAGCCTGCACGGTGGCGGCTGCCAGCATGGCCACCGCGAGGGTGGCCGCGAGAACCACCACCCGACGACTCAGGCGCCGGGTTGGCGTCGTCTCGAACACAGTCTTCATAACGATCTCCTTCACTCGGTCGTGGCGGCCGGGTGGCAGATCACGAGTGGGAGGAAGGATGAACCCTCTGCTCACGTGCACTCCTCTGATGCGGCCGGGGGCCAGACTGGCCTTCCGTCCTCTTCATGTCCGCTGGTCTGCTCGGGTTCCCCGAGGTGGTCTCGAAGTCGTGCCCGGGCGCGTGACAACCGGGAGCGCACCGTGCCCACTGGGACTCCCAGGGCGAGGGCCGCATCCTCGTAACTCAGGTCCTCCCAGAGGCAGAGAGTCAGGATTTCCTGGTCACGGAGAGGGAGATTTCCCAACACTGCTAGCACCTTCGTCATCATCCTCTGGTCGTCCAGTCGGGCGACGACGTCATCTTCGAACCCGCGATCCGATTCCGGCTCGGTGAGCCTTTCCAACGCCCGGTGATGGCGGCGTGAAGTCCGGCGGTGGTTCCGGAGGATGTTGGTGGCCACCCCGTAGAGCCACGGAAGCGCCGATTCACTCGAAAGACGGACTTCGTGGCGGCGCCTCCACGCTTCCAAGAACACCATGGCGAGGAGGTCCTCGGCGGCAGACCAGTTCCCGGTGCGTCGGAAGGCGAAGTTGTAGATCCGACGGGCGTGACGATCGAACAACTGACTGAAGGCGCTCCGGTCGCCTTCGCGAACCGCCGCCCACAATTCGGAATCGGTGGCATCCATCTGTTGGTGTATGTCCGATGCGACCAGAAAGTTCCCGACCTTTAAGTAGGGACGGTACCGCGGCTCGGACGGAGACCAGACGGCAGGCAAACGGGCCTGCAACCAGGCCCAGGGCCCTGAGCAACGAGCCTGGCGCTATTGCCCGGTGACTCGGGCGGCGACTCCACCACCCGCATATGGTCGGCACCACATAGCGGAAATCGAGGTCGAACTGGGCCGCTCTCCAATCGCCACTCGGCGCCAGCTGCAGACTGAAGAACTCCAGAAGCGTGTCACGCGATAGCGACCTCCACGGCAAACGGCAGCCCGGTACCTGTTCGACGCGGCGCTTCAGCGGCACGAGCCTCATGTCACGGATCATGCCGTGGGTGGACGAAGCCGCGATCCGCTGTAGCGACGGGAAGGCGCCAGCGGGGTTCTCGTCCCGGTAACCCGACTCTCAACTGCGATCAGCCCCGCCTGGCCAGCGTCCCCTCAAACCCATCCAACCGGCCAAAACCCTGTCATCCGAGTGTCAGCAGCCCTGTCACACCCCCTCGAAAGGCCGCTGAAGACGCCGGAGGGCGAAACAGTTCGGTGGCATGCCATCGCTGGCTGACTCGAACCGCGGAGCACTCCGCGCGAGCGCCTCATGACACTCGCGCGACAGGGCTCTCCTCGACGATCCGAGCATGAACGACGGCGACCGCCTGCTCACCGTGGAGGAGCTTGCGGAATTCCTCGACCTCCCCGTCAGGACGTTGTACACGTGGCGCTACCGGGGAGAGGGCCCCGTGGGATTTCGCGTCGGGAAGCACATCCGATACCGGTGGTCCGATGTCGACCGTTGGATCCGAGACCGAGTCCACGATGCGCAGGCGTCGAGACAAACGGATCGGCTCCGCACTCGGGCACCGTCGGAGGCTGCTCGATAGAGTCGACGGCAGCACCTGCCTCACGCTCGGACCCGACCTTGGGGATATGAGATGGCCAGCATCGAACGACGACAGACTGCCAATGGCGAGACTCGCTGGGACGTGCGCTACCGCGACCCCGACCAGAGGCACCGCACCCGGACCTTCCACCGGAAGGCAGACGCGCAGCGATTCGCCAGCGTGGTCGAAGCCGACATGGCGCGGGGAGAATGGCTAGACCCACAGCTCGGCAAGGAGACCTTCGGTGCGTGGGCAGCTCGCTGGCTCCCGACAATTGCCGGTCGCAGCCCAAAGACCCGCGAGAGCTACGAGTCGATCCTGCGCCGTCACCTCATGCCCAGGTTCGAGAACACGCCTGTGGCCCGGATCGATCACCCAGCGGTTCTGGCGTTGATGGCCGAACTCACGGCCCAGGGTGCTGGTGCCGGCACTGTGAAGAACGTCCGTGATGTGCTTCGTCTCATCCTCGAACTGGCGCGGCGATCCGGGGCGATCAAGGTCAACCCGGTCGATGGAGCCAAGGCACCGACAAAACCGCCCCAG
>CAZUXX010000556.1:0-3043 GCA_964624215.1 uncultured Planctomycetaceae bacterium | reverse complement strand
CACCGCCTCGATTGACGGACGGTCGCCCCAGTGAGAGCCGACGTAGGCGTACTGCAGGTCACCAGGTTGGTCGAGGATATAGGTAGCCGGCTTCGCCAGATCCTTGCCCAGTCCCAGCCGGTTCACTCCGGCAAGCGACACATCAAACAGAACCGGGAACGGCACCGGCCGCTGCGGATCGTCCAGCCGCCGTCTGACATCCGCAAGGAAGTCGTCGAGCCGCGACTTGTCCTGCTCGTGCTGAACGGGGTAGATCACCAGAACTTCCGCACTTTTTTCCCGGATCGCCGAATATTCACGAATGTAATCCGCTGTCTGCGTCGAGCAGTAGGGACAGATCGGGTCTGTCATGCCACGGGTCAGAACCAGCACCAGCGGCCCGTCGCCGAGAAAATCACCCACCTGCACCTGCTCTCCATCGAGACTGGTGAAGGTCAGGTCCACTATCGGCGTGTCGAGCGTGATGTTCGGCTCCGCCTCGTCCAGAAAACGGATCTCGCTCTCGCCGTACGCGTCCGGGGACTCTCCATACGGGTCCGTCGCCTCGTAAGGAGTGCCGTACGGCGGCGAGGGGGAATCGCCACACCCGGCCGCGACAGCGCCGATCAACACCGGGAACAACAGGAATCGCGGCATGGGCCGTCGCTGCGAGAATGGTCCGACAAACGGGGCAAAGCGCTGCAGCCCGACTGAAACACGATACTCTGACTCAGCGACCCCTGTTTGACAACCGCCGCCGCAATGTCCGCGATTGACGATCTGATCATCCCCGGAAAGCTGCACATTCCCGCTGCGGAGTTCGACTTTCGAGCTTCCCGCAGTTCGGGGCCAGGGGGACAGAACGTCAACAAGGTCAACACCCGGATCCAGATGTGGTGGGACGTCACCAACTCCCCCTCGATCCCCGACGACGTCCGTCAGCGGTTCAGGCAGCAGAACCGGCATCGCCTCACCAGTGACGGTGTCCTGTTGCTGGAATCCCGGCAGCACCGGACACAGCTCGCCAATCGCCGTGAGTGTGTGGAGGAACTGACCCGCCTGCTGACGGCTGCCCTCGTCCGTCCGAAACGCCGGCGCAAGACGAAACCGACCAAAGGTTCCCGCGAACGGCGACTGCAGGCAAAGCGGGAACTCTCGCAGAAAAAACAGTCCCGCCGCTTCCGCCCGGATCACTGATGGTCCCGGGCGAGGCTTCGATTGTCACTGAACCACGCTTTCGCCGACTGGATAGCGTCGCGACGACTTGCTGAGATAATCGCCCGTCGCCCTGTTCACCCGACGTTTCCCTGCTGCCTGCCGGTGCCACGTTGACCGAACCTGTTCCCGCAGCCGATCACGTGCACGGCCGGCTCTCGATGAGGGATGCGATCAGCCTGATCATCGGTATCGTGATCGGCACGGCCATCTTCAAATCACCCGGGGACATCTTTGCCAGTGTCGGCAACCCGGGGCTTGTCTTTGTCCTCTGGTTCGTGGGGGCCGCCTTCTCGTACGCAGGAGCGCTCTGCTACGCCGAACTGGCAACTGCCTGGCCACGGTCGGGAGGCGATTACGAGTATCTCACCCGCGCTTTCGGTCGCTGGACCGGCTTCCAGTTCGCGTGGGCCCAGTTCCTCATTGTCTTTACAGGAAGTATCGGGGCCACCGCCTACGCGTTTGCCGACTATGCCATCGAGTTCTGGCAGTTGCCGGCAGCCTGGACGGCAACCATCGCTGTCGTCTCGATCCTGCTGACAACTGCTGTCAACCTTGCCGGGTTGCGGACCGGTTCGACCACGCAAAACGTCCTCACCGTGCTCAAGCTGTTGGGGCTGACGGCCATCGTCATTGCCGCCACGCTCTTCGGATCAGCGCCGGACCTCACCGCCCCCGGCCGCGCAACTCCCGCCGGGATCGGACTCGCCATGGTGCTGATCCTGTATACCTACAGCGGGTGGAACCATGCGGCCTTTGTCACTGCCGAAGTCCGGGATCCGCAGCGGAACGTCCCCCTGGCTCTCCTCTGGGGAATGACGGTCATCACGCTGGCCTATCTCGCTGTAAACGCCGCGTACCTCGCCCTGCTCGGCTTCGACGGGGTGAGCGAGGCGAACGCTCCGGCGATTACAGCGGTCGAACGTGTCGCCGGTCCCTGGGCCGGTCGCGCTGTCGGAGCGCTGGTGATGTGTTCGGCTCTCGGGGCGATCAACGGGATGATTCTCACCGGCGCCTTCGTCTATCGCGCTTTGGCAGAAGACTATCCGCCGCTTCGAAAGCTGGCCTACGACGCCGGCACGACCCCTCGCCGATCACTTCTGGCACAATCCCTGATGTCGATCGGATTCATCCTGCTTGTGGGCACAGCGACAGGCCGCAAGGCAGTCGATGCAACTGCCGGCCTGCTCCACCTCCCCCCCTTCTCGTGGGACAGCGGGGGCTTTGAAACCCTTGTTGCCGCCACTGCCCCGCTGTTCTGGCTCTTTCTGATCCTCAGCGGTTGTGCGCTGTTTTCACTCCGCTGGTTCGGAGGAGGCCGCGAGCAGCGATTCCGCGTCCCCGCGTACCCGCTGACACCGCTGCTGTTCGTCGCGGGGTGTGGATACATGCTGTATTCGAGCCTGATGTTCGCCGGAGTCCTGTCTTTGCTGAGTCTGATCCCGCTCGTCACGGGGACGCTGGTCTACGCTCTGATCCGTCGTTCCGCACCTGCCCCCGGGTCATCATGCAGTCGACCTCTGCCATGAGGCGCCGTCCCATTGTCGGAGTCATGGGCTCGGGGTCTGACGAACAGACAGACCTTGCCGAACCACTCGGCCACCTGCTGGCACGCCTGCAGGTGCATCTGCTGACCGGTGGAGGGCGTGGCGTGATGAACGCCGTCAGCCGTGCGTTCGCTCGCACACCGGACCGCGACGGCTCTGTGATTGGCATCATCCCCTGCCGTGAGGACGATCCCCGGAGTCCGCGCTCGGGGTATCCCAACGAGTGGGTGGAGATCCCCCATCCGCACACACCTCCCGTACAGCGGTCGTGAAGGGACCCAGCCTCTCTCCCGAAACCACAT
>CAZUXX010000555.1:0-3046 GCA_964624215.1 uncultured Planctomycetaceae bacterium | reverse complement strand
CATCCGAATTCATCCCGTCGGAGTTCCCTTCGTCAGGTGGCGACGAGATCCCCTCTCCTCCAGGCGAAGTTCATGCGGATCGTGTGAGTGATTCGGCCTCTGCTGGCCCTTCCCGCGATGACGGTGAGACGGCGTGTGTTGATGAAGAACCGGTCGTGGAGGTTGATCCACCGACGCCGGTCGACCCGGAACTGACGGATCCGGAAGAACTCCACGAGGCGATCGCGGCCCGCGACCGCTACCTCCTCGCGGTGCTTGCCGAGTTCCGCCGGTACCGACATCGGAACGCGATCGACTGGGAAGCTCTCGCGGATGCGCCCGAGGAAACCGCCGAGAGACTGCGAGAGCTTGAGAAGCGGCTGACGGAGGACGTTCGCCGTGAGGAATTGGCCCTGTCGCTTGAGCGGGCGCGGCTGACCCGAGAGGAGAGTCGCCTCGCGGCGGTGAAAAACCGGCTGGAGAAGGAGATCCGCCGGCTGGGGAATGCCGGTGGTCAGATTGCTCCGGCGCAACCTCCGAAACCGGAGAAGTCCGGGTGGGGGAAGCTGTTTGGTCGCAAGAAGTAAGCGCCGCTCGACCGGGACCTCAGCCGGGCCGCACCCGACACGAGCTTCTGTAGCAAAGTGAACTATCCTGCCGGGATCGCGTCGTCAGTGACGCAGGGCGATCGGGGACCGTTTCGATGTCGGAATCATCGCAAGCGGAGAGGGGGGGATTCGAACCCCCGGTGGGTTGCCCCACACTGGTTTTCGAGACCAGCACAATCGGCCACTCTGTCACCTCTCCGGGTGTCGGGCAGCGGGCCAAGGCCCCTGCCCCGTGGGCTGGGAAGTTTATCGGACTCGGTTGTGCGTAGCAACGAGTGTCAGGCAAACGAATTCTCCGAGAACGGCCGGCGTCGGGGTGGTTGCGCGGGGAATCACTGCTCCGGGTCGCCGGTCACTGCGTCGGTCCGGTTGAGGATGGAGGCCGGCAGGGGACAAGGCATCGCGGATCAGGGATCGACGCCGAGTTGGAACCGGTGGGTCGCGCCGGAAGGCGGTGATTTTCAAGGTCAAACGGTGGACGTTGCCGGTGTCGGATGGCGGGGAATTTGAGTGCTGTGAGGCGGGGTTGGCACAGATTCCACCCGACTCTATACTTCGCCGAGCCGGGGATGGACGGCGGGTTTACGCTGCAACCCGCAGCCCTTTGGTCTGCGAGAAACGGGAGCTGTTTCCCGATGCTCCGGACCCTGGTCAGCCCCGCTCGCTTCCTGCCCGGTAGTGTAACGGCAGCACGAGTGACTCTGGATCACTTAGTCTAGGTTCGAATCCTAGCCGGGCAATTTCGCTGTTCCTGCCTTGCGGACGGTTGCTGCCGCGCAGGGTCTCGCCGCAGAGTGGGGGAGTTGCTACACGCCCCGAAGGTCATGCCCGCCGAGTGACGTGGGGCTGGATTCAGACCGGAGCGATCGGCACGCGATGAACATGCCGCTACTGGTAGTGTCGAGTCTTGTGCTTCCGGCTGTGTGGGGCTGGTTGATGCACGTCGTTCTTGAGCGGGTGTGGCCTGCGCCCGAGCGTGATGCGGAGCCTGATGCGGAGCCTGATTCTCCCGCGTTCGATTACCAAATCTGAGGGGCCAGGGGATGACCCCGGAACTGCAGGACTTCCTCCAGCTGGCTCCCCTGGGCCTGTTCGTGGGCGCCTATGGAACGCTTGTCGGTGCGGGGGGAGGTTCGATTCTCGTACCGGCGCTGTTGTTTCTGCTTCCGGACGAGTCTCCGGCGACGATCACGGCGATTTCGCTGGCTGTCGTGTTCTTCAATGCTTATTCGGGCACGGTCGTCTACATGCGGATGGGGCGTGTCGACTACCGCGCCGGTGTGCTGTTCACGCTGGCGGGACTGCCGGGAGCAATTCTCGGGACATTGCTCGTGCATGAGATGCCACGGAGTCTGTTCGACCCGATCTTTGGCATCCTGCTGGTTTCCATCGGAGCCTTGCTGGTGGTGGCCCCGATGGGGCAACGTGGACGGACCCGGTCTCCTGCGGCACAAGTGCCCGAAGACCGTCGCATGTTGCGGGGATCCATCGGCAGCGCGTACATCGGTGTGCTCTCCAGCCTGCTGGGGATCGGAGGAGGGATCATTCACGTCCCGTTTCTGATTCGCGGTCTGCGGATGCCTGCTCACACGGCGACCGCGACGTCGCACTTTGTACTGACGTTCGTCGCCCTGACGGCCACGGTGACACACGTCTGGTTGGGGCAGTTTGATCGAGGTGTCACCGAGACGATGTGCCTGGCGATCGGGGTGATGATGGGAGCGCCTTTGGGTGCAGCGATGTCTGTCCGACTGCAGGGATCGATGATCATCCGGCTACTGGCTCTGGCGCTGTGCCTGGTCGGGGTACGACTGCTTGGTCGCATGTTCTGAAATCGATCAGGGGAATGGTGGTGCCTGCTCGCGAAATGACGTTCGCTGCCGAGGAGTGTCGCCACCGGTGATGCTGCCGTCTTGGCCGTGCGCTGGTGCCATGCGGATTGGTGCTGAGTGCTGAAGAGTCTCCTGTAAGGAGTGCTGCGAGGGCATGGGCGTACCGGTGAGGTCACGGCTCGCGATGGGCCGGAGGGGAGAGCTTTGTCGGTGATCGGGAAAAGGTGAGTCGCCCCACCACTTTTCAATTCGAGTCTCACCCACTACAAGCCGGTACATGCGTTCCGCTGGAGCGTGCCAGCGGAGGTTCCTGTTCCCGACTGGCCAGACCTCGCGACTGCGACGACTGGTCTTACGCCTCGAGTCTTCAGGATGAACGCTCACACCCTTCTCTGCCCGACCCGTCCTGTTCTGGCGGCCCTGTCCCTGATTGCGTGGGGGACTCCGCTATTGGCGGATGATGTCCCGACTCCGGCGGCACCTGCGGAGGTCACCCGGTGGCCGGTGCTTCTGAGTTGGCTGATCGCGTTTGGGGGTGCGGTTCTGGCACTGGTCTGGGCGTTCCGCTTCTACACGTGGATGAAAGAGCAGGATGAAGGGGATGAACTGATGGTTCGTATCGCGGGT
>CAZUXX010000554.1:0-3059 GCA_964624215.1 uncultured Planctomycetaceae bacterium | reverse complement strand
GCACAGAGCGTCGCCCCGTGAAACGCATGGACCTGCCAACCCGCATCCGGGACGAAAAAGAGGCCGACGAAGTACCCCAGCACGAGCGGAGCGATCACCCCCAACAGCGCAACCAGGACCGAAGAGGCCCCGACCGAGACCATGTCCCGCACACTTGTTTCGAGCCCCACCTCGAACAGCAATAGCACAACGCCAATGCTGGCCAGCACCTTGAGCGTTTCGCCCACACTCACCCCGTGGGCCACCTCGGAGTCGTCAGCATCACTCACCATCAAAACGCCGTCGGCCACTTCCGCATCATCGTCCTGCTCGTAGGGCTTGATGAATTCCAGTTTCCGGGCGATTTCGTGCAGGAAGTCGACTCCCTGCACTCCCTCTGCCCAGCTGGTCAGCAGCACGGCATTTCCGATCAACACGCCAACGACCAGCTCCCCGAGAACTGCGGGCATCCCGAAGCGCTCGAAGATGTCTCCACTCAGCTTCGCCAGCAGCAGGATCAGCACGATGCCCGCCAGCACGGGCGCTACCGGGTCAGAATGTCTGCCCGACTCGTGCTCGGCTTCGCCGGGGGACACTCCTTCACCAGGGCTGCCGCTCCCGGTACTCGCCTCAGTGACGAGAGCGGTTTCGGGAGAGCCATCGTCCGCTGCCAGCCCGGGAAATGCTCGGTAACCAAGCGCCACAATCGAGAAGACGGCAATCCACAGGACCGTGCCGACTCTCAAACGCCGGAGGACCCGTTGCCGTCGCGGCTGCTCATCCATCGTCTGGAAATCTCCCGAACTGCCAGACCGCAGACCGAGGCCCCCGCGGGACTTCGAGCGTGCGGCCTCCGCGAACCGCATTGCCTGAACTCCAATGGTCGGGATAGTATCCGACCATTCAAGGCATTGCGACGTTCGTTTTTGGCCCGCGACGACCGGCATGGAGAGCCGGTGAACTCGGCGCATCGCGACGTTGTGCATCGGCTCGCCGTGACTTCAGAACGGATTCTCAAGATGGCCCGGATCCCGAGCTGCATTCTCTGCTGCGGACTGGCCGCGGTCTCACTTTTCACGAGTCCGGCAACCGCCGGTGCCGACCCGGGGGCCCCGGGATTGCGGGTTCCGAAAGGCTTCGAGGTCTCGCTCTACGCCGACGACGATCTCGCCCACGACAACTTCTCCATGACCGTTGATCCCCACGGTCGAATCGTCGTTTCCGGGCCCGGATACATCCGCATTCTGATCGACGAGGATGGCGACGGTCGCGCCGATAGCTCCCGACTGTTCGCATCCCCCGAAAACGGTGCCCAGGGCATGGCCTTCCACGGCAACGACCTGCTGTGTACCACTGGCGAGGGACTCGTTCGCTACCGCGACTCCGATGGAGACGGACAGGCCGACGGCCCACCCGACCTCTTTCTGAAGATGAAGACCGGAGGCGAGCACGACGCCCACGCCATCCGGCAAGGCCCCGACGGCTGGTGGTATGTGATCGTCGGGAACAACGGGGGAATCGGTCGCCGTTACAACTCGACCGGCACCGCTCCGGTCCCCGAACCACGAAACGGAGTCATCTATCGCCTGCGGCCCGATCTTTCTGCCGGAGAGGTGGTCGCCGACGGGTTTCGCAATGCCTACGACTTCGACTTCACCTCGACGGGAGAGCTGATCACCTTCGACAGCGACGGGGAGAGAGATATCTCACTCCCCTGGTATCGCCCGACTCGTGCGTTTCACGTTCTGCCCGCGTCGAATGCCGGGTGGATCAGTACCAGCTGGAAGCAGCCCGACGACGACTTCGACATGCCACCGGTCATCGCGTCCTTTGGTCGCGGGTCCCCCTCCGGAGTCGTCTGTTACCGACATACACAATTCCCCGAGTCGCTTCAGGGGGCCGTGTTTCTCCTCGACTGGACCTACGGGAAGGTGTTTGCACTGCCTCTGCAGCCCAGCGGTGCGACCTACAAGACGAAACCAATTGTCTTCGTCACGAGTGTCGGGGAGTACGGCTTCGCACCGACCGACGCCGTCGTCGGCCCGGACGGATCCCTGTACGTCTGCGTGGGCGGCCGCGGAACGCGCGGGAGCGTGTATCGCATCAGTGTCGCCGGCAAACAACACGCTGCCATCGAGCCATTACCGCCCACCGCCAGCCGGGAAGAACAACTGGAGTTCTGCCTGAACTGTCCTGATCCCTGTTCAAGCTGGGGGCGTCGATTGTGGGAACCGCTCGCAGCCACGTTGCGCGAGGAACCCTTCATTCACGCCGCGCTGGACAATGCCCGCCCGCCTCGCGAGCGTCTGCGGGCCATCGAGATCCTGACCGAGAAATTTCACGGCCTCGACACAGACCTGCTGCAGGCGCTCAGCAGTGCCACGCATCCGGCGATCCGGGCCCGGGCTGCGTGGTCGATCGGCCGGACGCAACCGACCGCACCCAAGATCAACATCCTGTCCAGCTACCTTCTCGATCAGGATCCTCTTGTCAGTCGTACGGCAATCGAGGCTCTCTTCGCAGCGGATTCAGCGCTGTTGAGCGAAGTCGTCGAACCGATCGGTCAACTGCTGGGATCGCAGGACCGGTACGTTCGGCAGGCGGCCGCACGGCTCCTCGAACGGGTGGACGAAACGACTTTCCATCGCATTGCAGAACACGCGGTGCTGCAAGGCTGGCATGCCGGGATTGCGCTGGCGGCTGCGTACTCCCGACGCAACGAGGGGGGCGACCCCTACTCGATCGACGTCGCACTCCGCGTGCTGCGCGACGCACATCCTCCCGAACTCCAGCGGGACGCTGTCCGGCTGCTGATGCTGGGGCTGGGAGACGCGGGGCCCTCCAGGACGGTCAAACGCCCACCGGTGTTCGACGGCTATGCCAGCCCGCTGGACCTGTCGGCTGCGGCTCAGGAACTCGAACCACTTCTGGCAGCGCTGCCCGCGATCTATCCGACGGGTACCCCGAATGTCGACTACGAACTGGCCCGCATTCTTGCCATGGTTCAGCCGCCGGGCGAGAGGCTGCTCGCCACCGTTCTCGCTCACATTGATGAGTCCTCGCACCCGGTCGACGACCTC
>CAZUXX010000553.1:0-3061 GCA_964624215.1 uncultured Planctomycetaceae bacterium | reverse complement strand
AGGACGCCCTGCATGCCACCCGCGCTGCGGTGGAAGAGGGGATTCTCCCGGGCGGTGGTGTCGCCCTGCTGCGGGCATCGACCGCTGTGAAGGCCGATGGTCTCAGCCACGACGAAGAAGTCGGCTGGAACATCATCACACGGGCCTGCCGTGCTCCGCTGACGCAAATCGCCAACAACGCCGGCGTCGACGGCGCCGTGATCTGCGAGCGGGTTGCCGATCGGAAGGGGACCGAGGGCTACAACGCCGCGACCGACACGTACGAGGACCTGGTCAAGGCGGGCGTGATCGATCCGGTCAAGGTGACACGGACGGCCCTGCAGAATGCCGCTTCGGTGGCAACGCTGCTCCTGACCAGCGACGCCCTGATCGCCGAGAAGCCCAAGGACGACAAGAAGGGAGGCGGTCACAGCCACGACAGTGACCTGTACTAAGACCTGAGCGAGCTCGACAGAGCCTGCCGGGAACCCACCTGAACTGCGCCGAGCCGCTGGGGCAATCCAGCGGCTCGGTTCGCTTCGGAACCCTGCTCAACTGGAACGAATTCGCAGCGTCCGCTGTGTGGACCTTCCTCCTGAAAAGTCACTCACAATCCATCGCGATCCCTGCCCCGGCGGTCCGTCTGGCGGACCCTGCGCGACTGGAAGAAGTCAGCCGATTCCGCCGACAACAAACGCGAAACGCCCGCCCAGGGAATGCCAGAAGATGCCGACGTCTATGACCACTACGGTCGTGCGTCTCGCCCGGACTGGCCCGAACACGTCTTTGGGCAGCATCCCCGACGTTGACGGCTTTTCAGAATCGCGATAGCCTTGGGCTCATTGATGAGTGGTGATCCCCACGGCGACGAATCTACTTTCTTCAGGGACGCACTCGCATGGCAGATCTCTTCATGCCCCATCCCTACTTCCGGGAAAGTTCTGATGCGACGATTGGACGTTTCCAGTCACTACTGCCCCCCGAGTCAGGGCGTCTTCCTGACTTCAACAGATCGCAACTGCCCGCCATTCTCCACAGTCAACGGGAAACACCGGTCTCGATCTCGCGGATTCACACTGATTGAGCTGCTGGTGGTGATCGCCATCATCGCGATTCTCGTGGCCCTTCTGCTTCCGGCTGTTCAGCAAGTCCGTGAGGCCGCTCGCCGCAGCCAGTGCCAGGATCATCTCCACAACATCGGTGTTGCTCTGCACAATTACAGTGGTGCGCATGGCACGTTCCCGTCGGGGTTCGTCACACGGATTGGCACTCTGATTCGCAGCACGTGGTGCCGAACACCCCGGGGGGGAGAGCTGCGAAATCAGTATGCTCCGTGGACTGTGATGCTTCTCCCCTATATCGAAGAGAAGCCGCTCTATGACCTGTTCGACCCCCGGTTGCGGTTTACCTCCAACTCGGGCGTGCCTGGCGAAGGACCGAATGTCGAAGCGTTTGCTCGGCCTGTGAACAAGTATCACTGCCCGTCGAACCCGGGCTCGGGCGCGGCGGTCAACAACCTTGACTACTTGGGCGTTCAGGGTGGCGGCGCGGCTGGGGACGCTGTTTGTCGCAGCGGCAATCGCGTCTTCTTCAACACAGGAACTCTCTACCACAATTCCAGTGTCCGATTTCAGGACATGGTGGATGGGTCCTCGAATGTGCTGATTGTCGGCGAATCGAAGTATGTCCCGACGCCAGAGCATCGCTCAACCGGGGTGCATGCCGGGTGGGCTTCGACCGCCGATCTGAGTGGCTCTCCTGTTCCCTATGGACTGGCCGCTGTCGTACTTCAGACGAATTCGGTCGGCGGGAGCGGAGGCCAACGCGGAGGCACGACCGCTCGTCCCGATCTGTTTCCCTATGTGTCGGCTCTGTTCGGCAGCTTCCATCCGGGAGGATGTCACTTCGTCGTCGGAGATGCCGCAGTCCATTTCGTGAGCGAGAACATCGACCTCACGATGCTCCGGCAACTGGCCAATCGGGACGACGATCTGCCGGCCGGCGGCTTTTCTCCCTAAAGCCCGAAAGCGATTCTTTTCGCGCGGGTCCGTCCTTGGCAGGACCTGCGAATTTCTCCCGTGTTCGAAACGCGAAGCTTCTCATTCTGACTCGGTTGGGAGGAGAACCGACCGGGGACGTTCTCCGTCGAAGCGGCACGGGAATCTGTCGACAGTTCGAGGGAAGACTGCGGATGTTGAGCGCACCAGCCAGAAAGATCCTCACTCCGGTTCTCTGTGGCATTCTGCTGATCACAGCAGGGTGCGGGAGAGGAAGCTCAGGACCGGAGCGTTACACTCTCTCGGGTACAGTCTCGTTCAAGGGACAACCGGTTCCCCGGGGGGACATCATGTTCGTACCCGATCACGAACAGCAGAACCAGGGGCCAGGTTCGTTCAGCATCATTGAGAACGGCCGGTACGAGACGGCCGCAGACAAGGGAATCGTTGGCGGACATTACGTGATTACGGTCAATGGCTACCCGGCCGGATCCGACGACGACGATTCCAATCCGCTGTTCCCTCCCTATGAGATGAAGGTCGAACTTCCGGCGGCCCAACACGTACTCGATATTGAAGTTCCCGAAGAATAGTCGCACGTGGCGGGCGGCGCAGGAGTCAACGTCACAACATGCACTTTCCCGGGCAGATCCGGAAACCGGTGAATTCCATCCGGAAGCGACTCCCGCGTCTGAACGCGAAGCAAATCTGCCACCGCTCACTGAGGGCCATTGAAGCCGGCGCCACGAATTGACTTCTGACGACATCGAGGTGAGTTCGGGAGCCACCTCACCGTAGGGGACGCTGTGCGGACCATCCCCCTGCACCAACACACCCGATCCATCGCAGCCCCTGACCCGGCGGTCCGCAAAGCGGCCCCTACCCGAGTGCCCCGGCGGTCCGCCTGGCGGACCCTGCCCGCTGCGAGTCGGACGTTTATTGACAGGCCGATGCATCACCGGCAAACCGCCGGCATCGCAGACCCGACCCCGTGTTCATCGCTGCGAGCGCGAAGTCCGGGATTGCGTGACGATCACCAGCGGAACAGGCTTGTTCCCCAGGAGAGGCCGGCTCCGAAGCCACAC
>CAZUXX010000552.1:0-3077 GCA_964624215.1 uncultured Planctomycetaceae bacterium | reverse complement strand
CGGTTCGCGGATAAATCGTCGCACCAGATCTTTCTGGAGCCCGAGGGTTACAACACGTCCGAGATGTACTGCAACGGCATCTCCACCAGCCTCCCGCGCGACGTTCAGGACGCCATGATCCGCTCGATCCGCGGGATGGAGCGGGCCGAGATCATGCGGTACGGATACGCCGTTGAATACGATTACGCTCCTCCGACACAACTGTGGCCCAGTCTTGAAACGAAGCGGGTCGAGGGCCTGTACTTCGCCGGACAGATCAATGGCACCACCGGCTATGAAGAAGCGGCCGGGCAGGGTCTTCTGGCGGGCATCAATGCCGTCCTCCGGCTCCGTGGCGAGAGCCCGCTGATCCTCGACCGCTCGCAGGCCTACCTCGGTGTTTTGATCGACGACCTCGTGACCAAGGGGGTCGACGAGCCCTACCGCATGTTCACCTCACGTGCCGAATACCGGTTGCTGCTGCGGCACGACAATGCTGATCGCCGGCTGACTCCGATTGCCGAGCAGCTGGGACTCGCCTCCCCGGATAGGCTGCAATCCTTTCACGCCTATGAAGCGGAGATCGCCGCGGCGAGGGCCATCCTCTCGCGGGTCCGTCATGAGGGAATTCTTCTCGAGGAATGGTTGCGACGACCGGAAACCACGTGGGAGGCCGTGTGTGCCCTCTCGTCAGAACTCCGCGAGTTGCCCCTCACCCGCCGGGCGAAAGAACAGGTGACGATCGAGACGAAATACGCCGGCTATATCCGGCGACAGGAACTCGAGATCGATCGTCAGCGGCGGACGGAATCGGTCCGGATTCCCGAGACCTTCGATTTCCGCGCTATTCCACAACTGCGCAAGGAAGCCCGGGAAAAGCTCGACCGAGTGCGACCCGCCAATCTCGGGCAGGCCGGCCGCATCAGTGGCATTACTCCCGCCGATCTGGCCGTTCTCGCGGTGTACCTCAAGCAACCCCGTCGTCAGCCGGATGGGGAACGACCGGCTCCAGCAGCCATCAACGAAGCCCCCTGAAGCAGTCAGTCGCCTCCGGCGAGGACATGAGGCCAGTCTCCCGAGATTCGATCGTCCCCGTCTGAGGTGCCATCCAGCTGCGCAGTTGATTCCCCGGCCCGTCCTGTCACATTGCGTCGCTGGCGGACTTTTCCCGCAGCGACGCAGCCGCTTCAAGATCCGCAGCGCTGCGGCCAAGCTTGAGCAGGAGGATTCGGGGAACTCCCTCAGGTGCCGTCCGCCGGTCCGGCCGAACGGCTGGCACGATTTACTTCACCCGACCTGAACATTCATGCCGCTCACCTCGCCCGCGAACGTTGTGCTTGTTGTTGATGCGGGGAACACGCGCATCAAGTTCGCGCTCTTCGAAGGAGCGGCAATACCCGGTCAGTTGCCCCGCCGGCTGCGCAGCATGGTCATCGGGAACCAGGCTCCCGGTCCGGTCGAGGCATTTCTGAACTGGCTCGGTGACGACGCCCGTTCGATCGGCCTGACGATCGGAGCCGGAACCTTTCCCGAAAAGCTCGACGAGGTGCGTGCGGCACTGCCGGCCGACCTGCCGGCGATGACGATCATTTCCCTGACCGCCGAATTCCCGCTCGCGGTGCAACTGGAGTCTCCCGAGACGGTTGGCATTGACCGGCTGCTCAGCGCGGTGGCCGCAAACCATGTGCGCACACCCGGTCGGCCTGCCGTCATCATCGACAGTGGGACCGCGTCGACTCTCAACTACGTCGATCCTCAGGGACGCTTTCGGGGCGGTTCGATTCTTCCGGGGATGCGACTGTCGGCGTTCTCGCTTCACGAACACACCGCGCGTCTTCCGTTCATCGATCCTCCCCGCGCTGAAGACCCCATCCCCGACATCGTCGGAACCAACACGACCAGCGCGATCCGTTCCGGCCTGTACTGGGGCCATGTCGGAGCGGTGAAGGAGATCCTCCGCCAGTTCCTGCATCGTGCGGCACAGGAATCTGCCGACGACTCCGAGGGGGCGCGGCATCTGGGCAATCTCGCGACAGATGACTTGCCGCTCGTATTGGTCACCGGCGGAGGGGCGGGCGTGGTGCTCCCGCATCTGCCCCACTTCTGCCGGCACGAACCCTTTCTCGCCATGCAGGGAGCCGTGCTCGTCGCTCTCAATCGCTGACCACGGCGTGCCGCTTCGTTACACTGCCATCGTCCTGGCCCCGATTCCCACTGCCGTGACCGACGTCTTTTTCGTTTACTGCACGACTTCCAGCCGCGACGAGGCCCTCTCCATTGGACGGGCACTGGTCGAGCAGAAGTTCGCCGCGTGCGCCAATGTTCTCGATGGAATGACGTCGATCTATCCCTGGCAGGGAAACCTCGAGCAGTCTGACGAAGCGATCCTGATCCTCAAGACCACCGGCGATTGCGTGGAACAGGTGATTGGACAGGTCCGACAGTTGCACTCCTACGATTGCCCCTGCATCGTCGCCTGGCCAATGACGACGGGCCACGGTCCGTGGCTCGACTGGGTCGCGGAGCAGACGACGTCTCCACCCGGCACCGGGACGCCCCTCGACTAATCCTGCGACACTCCTTGACGGCAATCGTGCCGCTGGAGAACCGTGACTGATGAAGCTTCCCCTTCGTGGTGTGATCCCGCCGCTCGCTACTCCGCTGGCCGGACGCGATGAACTCGACGTCCCCGGTTGCGAACGGCTTGTGGAACACGTCCTTGCCGGAGGGGTGCACGGGCTGTTTCTCCTGGGAACTACCGGCGAGGGACCGAGCCTGAGTCACCCGCTCCAGCGGGAGTTCGTCGAGCGGTGTGTCGGCTGTGTGGGCGGGCGCGTCCCCGTCCTGGTGGGAATCACCGACACTTCGCCGGTCGAAGCGCTGCGGCTGGCTTCGCATTGCGCCGATGTCGGGGCCGATGCTGTCGTTCTCGCCGCCCCGCATTACTTCCCGATGTCCCAGGCGGACCTGGTCACTTTTGTCCGCCGGATTGCAGAGGAATCTCCCCTCCCTGTGATCCTGTACAACATGCCCTCGCACACCAAGACCGCGTACCACGTCGACACGGTCCGCGCGGTTCTCGATGAGCCACGCGTCAT
>CAZUXX010000551.1:0-3078 GCA_964624215.1 uncultured Planctomycetaceae bacterium | reverse complement strand
GCGCGGTGACGATCGGCAGGTCAGTTTCTTCCCGGAGAGCGCGAGAGTCTGAGGCGCCGGGACGGGCAGCGAGGGACAGGAGGTCTCCGATGGCAGAGCAGTTGAAACCGGGAGCCAGCGCAACGCTCGAAGTCGTCGTCGCGGCCGACCAGTCGATCTCACTGCAGTCAGCCGACCGGCAGACCGCGGTCGTGTTCTCGACCCCTTCGATGATCAACCTGATGGAGCACGCGGCACGTGCTGCGCTCGCCCCTTATCTCGAACCTGATCAGGAATCAGTCGGGGCGATGGTCACTGTGGAACACCTGGCGGCGACTCCTGTCGGCGCTCGCGTCCGCGCAACGGCCACCGTGACCAGCGTCGATGGCAGGCTGGTCGATTTCGAGATCGAAGCATTCGACCAGCTGGACCGGATCGGACGGGGAACGCACCGCCGCGCGATCATTCGTACCGGCCGTTTTGCCGAGCGGCTGGTGGAAAAGACGCAGCAGCTCACGAACCTGGTCACAGTGGGCACGACAGGTGTCGACGACGACCTGACATCTCTGGAAACCCTGCGCTGCGAACGGAACGGTCCGGTTCTGACGGTCCGGTTGAACCGGCCCCCCAAGCGCAATGCGGTTGATACCCGGATGACCACAGAGTGGGAACGGGTCAACGCATGGCTGCAGGGTCATCGAGACGTCAGAGTGGTCATCATCAGCGGCAGCGGAGAAGGGTTCTGTGCCGGAGACGATGTGCCGGAAGTAGGCACGCTCTCGCCCGAACAGGCACGTCATCTGAGCCTGCGACAGGCCCGCATGTACCTTGACTGGGAGAAGTTGCCGCAGGTCTTCATCGCCGCCATCCACGGCGATGCGCTGGGTGGCGGCTGTGTGATGGCCTGCGCCTGCGACCTGCGTCTCGCAGCGACGTCTGCCCGGTTCGGAATGCCCGAGATCCGCCTGGGCTGGCCCCCCGGATACGGCGTGGCCCAGCTGACCGCACTGATCGGCAAGGCTCGGGCACTGGAGCTGTGCCTCACCGGTCAACCGGTCTCCGCCCGCAAAGCCGAGGCAATCGGTCTGGTGAACGAAGTCGTACCGGGCTCCCGTCTGGCGGCCCGCACCGGAGAGCTGGTCGGCGAATTGCTTTCGCAGCCCGCCGAGGCGCTCCGCGAGACGAAGCGGCTTGTTCATGGCGACGAGCCGCTGTCGACAAAGCTGGCCTACATCGCCGATACCGAGGCGTACATCCGTTGCCTGGCCCTGCCGGATGCACAGGAGGGAATCCGCGCCTTCCGCGAGAAGCGGCCTCCCCGGTGGACAGGCGACTGACTGCCACCGCGCTCACCCGATTCCGAGTTGCTCCAGCTTCCGGTACAGCCGGGCACGCGTCAGCCCCAGCAATTCGGCAGCGCGGCTCTTGTTGTCCTTCGTCTGCCGCAACACATCGAGGATGTGGTCCCGCTCGAACTGATCGACGAGAGCCTGCAGATCAATCGGGTCCGGTTCTTCCGGCTGACCAACCTGTTGGGCATCAACCCCCGTTCGAAACCGGAAGGGAAGGTCACTGGCAGTAATCAACGAGCCACGTGCGCCGGCGTGGGCCTCCTGAATGACGGTCTTCAGTTCTCCCGCATTCCCGGGCCAACGGTACTTCGAAAACTCCTCCCAGACTTCCTGGGTGAGCCCGCCGATCTGCCGATCCTGGCTGTGATTCACTTCCTCAAGAAACAGTTGCCCCAGCAACTGCAGATCCTCCAGTCGATCCCGAAGAGGGGGAAGTTCAATCACCAGCGGTGTGACGAAGGCCACAAACTCCGGCAGCAGTCGTTCATCCTCGATCCCCGCCACCAGTGGTTCCGACGAGCTTGTGAACAGCCGAATCCGGTTGAGAGCCGCATCCCGCCCCCGAAACCGGGCCAGCAGGTCCCGTTGCAGATCCCGCGGAACGCGGGACACCTCGTGCAGCAGTAATGAGGCCCCCTTCACTCCGGCCGCATGCGCATCGGTGAGAAACTCGACGACCCGATGGATTGATCGTTTGAGATCAGCCGCCGAACTGGACTGACAATCGAGGATCAACAAGTCCGCCCGCGGGCCGGCACCAGCTGCGTGAATGCAGCGGGCCAGCCACCGTCGGCCGGTCCCCCGTTCTCCCGACAGGTGGACCGGGACGCTACTGCCGATCGCCAGCTTCGTCTGCAACGACACCCGCTGCATCGTCGGCGAGACAGCAATCAGATCGTCGAGTGTCCCGGCTCCTCGGGCCTCACTGCGAAACCGGGCCAACTCGTCATGCAGCTTCTGCGGAGCCGCTGTCGACACCGGCCAGGCCGAGGCCGCGGGGAGAATCACCCCGAGAATTCGCCGGTCACGAGGTTCTGCGGCGCGTAATGGGATATACTGGATCGTGCAGTCGAACCGGACACCGTTTCGACGGACAAGATGCGTGCGGCACGCCAGTGGCTCTCCGTCGAGAACCTCGGGAGGCGGCCCCAGCGCCCCGGTCAGTGAGTCCGCCTCTTCGGCAGCCACAGGCCGGGCGTAACGGCAGACCTTGCCCACGACATCAGCCGGCGACCACCCGGTCAGAACCTGGCAGCCGTGATTGAAAAACAGCAAATTTCCCTGCCGGTCGAGTACGAACAGGGGAGTGTCGGACTCAGTCAGCCAGTTGGCCAGACCTCGACGCCTGCGAGTCGTCATGCCCGAAGTGTGGCGAGGTCTGCCCGCCGGAACAAGCGATCGGATCGGCCACCCGCAGCCGCCCGGAGTCGAATTGTTCACACATTCTTCACAGACTCCCGACGAGTCCCGGAAAATCGAATCTGCCGGTAACCGACGAAAGGGACGGGACTTGCTCCAGCCCGCAGGACACATCCGGAGATTGAACCTTCTGGATTTCTTGACATGCCGGGATGTCGACTTATAGTCGGGCCCACGTCACAAGATCTTGAGCCTGGTGCACGGGACGGTACCATTGATTGTGCGGTACCCTTGTCCATTTAGTGTTGATCTGTTCACGTTTTGTCTCCCGGACGGTCGATACCAGACAGCAGGCTCTCCGCGTTCATTCAGCGAGTCCCCGATGGAT
>CAZUXX010000550.1:0-3089 GCA_964624215.1 uncultured Planctomycetaceae bacterium | reverse complement strand
GCAGTGTCGCCGCCAGACACCAGATTCCACGTCGCTGGGAAGTCATGGGCATGCTCGTCTGGAGGAACCTCAATCCGGATTCTTGCAGCCGCAGGCGTCCCCTTACGGCGAGTCACCGGCAACGATGGCGCTGGCCTGGGCTGCGGCCGGTACCGCCGCCGATGGCCCTTCGCTCTCAACCGTTGAGTCCGGCGCGGGCTTGGGGGCAAACTTCATGACCAACTGCCCGAGATCATCCAGGAACGAATAGATCACCGGAATCGCAATCAGCGTCAGCAACAGCGACAGGCTCTGGCCACCCACCGCCAGAACCGCAATGGACCGCCGTTCTTCCGCTCCCGGACCCGTCGCAATCAGCAGCGGCAACAGACCCACAACGAACGAAATCGTCGTCATCAGAATCGGACGCAAACGGTCCCGGTTCGCCTGCAGGATTGCCTCCAGCCGTGGCAGCCCCTTCTCCCGCAGCGCATTCGTGTGGTCAACCTGCAGAATCGCAGCTTTCTTCACCACTCCGAACAGCACCAGGATCCCCAGGGCCGAGTACAGGTTCAGCGACTCGTCTCCGATGTACAGACTCAACAGCCCGAACGGCACCGCCAGCGGAAGCGATATCAGAATCGTCAGCGGGTGGACCATGTGCTCGTACTGGGCGGCCAGCACGATGTACATGAACACGAACGACAGGATGAACGTCCACCTGAAGTCGGCAAATGTCCGCTCCAGTTCGCGACCTCCACCCATCACGCGGGTGTCGTAGCCGGGCGGAATCCCCAGTTCTTCCGCCGCAGCATGCAGTGCCTCGATCCGGTCCGCCAGGGCGTAGCCCGGGCCCACATTCGCACGCACCGCGACCATCCGCTGGCGATCGAGTCGGTCAATGCGCGCCGCGGCTGTCCCGAATTCGAAGTCGACGACGTTCTGAATGCTCGTCATCACCGTCTCCCCCGCATTCGGAGTTCCGGGATCTCGCATGGCAGCGACCAGGTTCGGTCGTGCCCGAACATTCAGCCTCGAAATCGAATCAACATCGCCGCGGTCAATACCCACCAGCCGCAGCTCGACGTCATAGGCCTCATCCACCGTCCGGTCACGATACCGCGACACCCGGTCGTCTCCCCCGACTGCAACCCGGAGTGTCTCCGCAATTTCACGCACTTCGACACCCAGGGCCGCTGCACGCTCGCGGTCGATACT
Source organism: uncultured Planctomycetaceae bacterium (assembly GCA_964624215.1). Classification (GTDB taxonomy): domain Bacteria; phylum Planctomycetota; class Planctomycetia; order Planctomycetales; family Planctomycetaceae; genus CAZUXX01. Next base: position 1,892 of record CAZUXX010000550.1, on the reverse strand, counting down.
CACCAGCAGTTCCGGCTTGTCGAGCCGCAATGTCGTCGTCAGGTCGACGATCCCCGGAATCCCCTCCGCCTTCTCACGCAGCCGGTCTGCAAAGTCGGCCAGTCCCAGCAGATCCGGGCCGGTGATCGAGAAATCGATATCGACCGGCGCTCCCTGACGCAGCGACGTCAGATTTCGAACCGACGCCCGCACCCCCGAAAGATCCGCGAGCATCCCGCGGATCTCGCTCATCTTGTCACGTTGCGAAAAATTCCCCTCGAAGGCAGCCCTCGGATCACCCTTCAGCAGGCTGCTCCAGAACCGGCCCCACGTAAATGTCCGCTCTTCAATATCCTGTAGACGGACATACATCTCGGCACGGTTCACACCGCCGAATCCGCGCGTACCGACCGTCGTCAGCACCAGTTCGACACCGTCTGTGTTGTCCAGAATCTCCTCGATCCTCCGGATCACGCGGTCGGTCGACGCCAGGCTCGCCCCCTCTTTGGTCTCGATCCGGATCTCGAATTCCGACTCGTCCACATTCGTCGGGATGTAGTCGTGCTTGACCATGTAGTAAAGCGGCACGTTCAGGCCGATCACCCCGACTGCAATCAGCAGCACCAGCCACCGCAGCCGCATCGAGACCCGCAGCAGCTTCATGTACCCCAGCTCGATCCAGTAATAAAACCCGCCACGCGAAGCGGGACCATCCGGGTTCGCCATCCCCCGCCTGAGCATCCGGCTGCACATCATCGGTGTCAGGGTGAAGCTCACCAGCATCGACACCAGAATCGCGATCGTGGCTGTCAGTCCGAACTCGTACAGCATTCGTCCCGTCACACTCGACAGGAACGACACCGGCAGAAACACGATCACCAGCGACAGTGTTGACGCCAGCACCGCCAGCCCGATCTCCCGGGTCCCCTCGATCGCCGCCTGCCGCGGAGACATCCCCCGCTCTTCAATGCAGTGGAACACGTTCTCCAGAACGACAATGGCGTCGTCGATCACCACCCCGACCATCAGCACCAGCGCCAGCATGGTGACGTTGTTTAGCGTGAACCCGAACGCCCGCATGAACGCGAACGTGGCAATGATCGACGCCGGAATGGCAACCGACGCAATCACCGTCGATCGCCACGAACGCATGAACAACAGCACCGTCAGGCAGGCCAGCAGACTTCCCGAAATCAGGTGCCCTTCAATCTCATGCAGTGCCGCTTTGATATACCGCGACTGATCCTGAATGATCTGCACACGCACGTCGGGAGGGAGCAGCGCCCGCGAACGCTCCAGCCGCTCCTTCACACCCTCGATCACCGCGACGGTGTTCTCACCCGACTGCCGCTGAATCTGCAGCACCACGGCCGGTTCTCCGTCCAGCCGTGCCAGCGTGCGCACCTCTTTCGTACTGTCAGAGACCCGCCCCAGGTCGGTCAGACGCACCGGCCGTCCACCCGCCGCGCCCACAACCAGTTGCTCGAACTCGCGTGCCTTCGGCACCCGGCCCAGTGTTCGCATCGCACTTTCGCGAATTCCTTCGTCAACGAGCCCCCCGGGAATCTCGGCATTCTGCCGCGCCAGGGCATCACGAACGTCGAGAATCGACATGTCGTACGCCGCCAGCCGGTCAGCTTCAATCTCCACGCTGATCGCCCGCTCGGCCGCCCCCGCAATCGTCACCTGTCCCACTCCCTGGGACGATTCGATCACGTTCTTTACATAGTGGTCCGCGAACAGATACAGCTCCGTCGGCGTTCGTGGACCCGAAACCGCCAGCGTCAGAATCGGTGACGAATCGAGATCCTGCTTCTGCACCACCGGCGGATCAATCCCCGGGGGCAACCGGTTCAGAATGCTCGACACCGCATCCCGCACCCCGATCAACCCGTTCAACTTCTTCGGCTACT
>CAZUXX010000549.1:0-3092 GCA_964624215.1 uncultured Planctomycetaceae bacterium | reverse complement strand
GACGGCACGGCAATCGGCTGCAACCCGGTCGAAGTGGGTTCGACTCCCACCGGCGTCTCTGACCGACCAACTGCCGACTCGGATTACATCAACTTTGGGAGCTGAAAAGTATCTGAGCCAAAACCTCGTTGGAAGGTCGCAAGACAAGCCCAACTGCCTGTCGGGATTACATCGTAACTATGACGACCCTAAGGTAGCGAACCTGGAGCGATCCAGGGAACGTGAACGCAACAGCATCTCCCGGAGATGGTCTGGCGTGTGCCCACTGTCGGAAGCTAACGCGACCGATAAGAGCGGACATCTCGGCGACCACTTCGTTGGGCGTTTCAAACACGGCGACTGCCGGCTCGGAGTACATCGGCTCCGTCCAGTGCGTCTGGCGACCGCGAAGCGGTTGGCGGGTTCGATTCCCGTACGAAAATGCCTCTGACCAACAACCTCGTCGCCACCAAAACATGACCGACTGCCGGATTGGAGTACATGGCTCATAACCCGGGGGTTGTGGGTTCGAGTCCCACCGGCGCGACTTGAAATACGCTGCGCCGTAGCTCAATGGCAGAGCACCGTACGTCTCTGGTTCAACAACCTCGTCGGTCATTTGAAACAACATCCCGACTGACTGCTGGAGTACATCAACTCTGTGATCGCAAGATCGTGCGGGTTCGATTCCCGCCAGTGCTCCAGGCACTGTGGTGAAACAGAAAGACACGCAGAGATTTCTCTGGCGAATCCTTCGTCGGGAACAATACACACTCGACTGCCGGAGTGGAGTACATGGTTTTGCAGGTTCGATTCCCGCCCGGCCCCCTCAGAGAAACACATCTACGGGGCCGGACCTTGTGAACCGCGCGTGCGCGACTTCACAGGGGTTCGCTCTACCCCACAACCTCGTCGAGTGCCGATACACCGATCCGACTGCCGGTGCGGAGTACATCCACGCGCCGTGTCGAGGACCACCTCGCCGGTAGCCACGGAAGTGGGAGCTTCCAGCGTCACCGTGAAGCGGTGACGCGGCAACTCTGCCCATCCTTCGTCGGATCTTTTTGAGAGGAGGTCACGATGGCCAACAAGACATTGTTTTCCAGCATCAAGAGCAAGTTCACTCGCACCAACACGGCCAACGAGGCCGGAGGCCGGGCGTACAAGTTCACGCCGAAGCATGCGCTGGCCCAGATGGCGGCAACCGGCTGCTTCAATGGTGTCTACTACGCCAGCGCCGAGAGTCAGCTCGACGAGATGCGCAAGCTGATCGACCAGGTCGACGACAACGTCTTCCTGGCAAAGCTGGCGGTCTACGCACGCGAGCGGGCCTACATGAAGGACATGCCGGCGGCGCTGCTGGTCGTGCTGTCGAAGCGAGACACCGAGTTGCTGCACCGCGTCTTCGATCGGGTCGTGGATAACGGTCGCGTCATGCGCACCATGTTCCAGATGATCCGTTCGGGACAGTTCGGTCGCACCAGCCTGTCGTCCAGCTTGCAGCGGGCGTTCCAGCGGTGGTTGAACGAGGCGTCGGTTGGCAAGTTGCTGTCGGCTTCGATCGGTAACGATCCGAGTCTGCGCGACGTGCTGCGGATGGCTCGTCCGACGCCGAAGGACAACGAGCGGCGTGCGCTGTTCGGTTGGCTGACGGACAAGGAGACCGAGAAGTGGGCTCCGGCAACCGAAGCCGACCTGCCGGCGCAGGTTCAGGGTCTGATCGCGTACCGCCAGGCGGACACCGCCGAGGCGCAGGCGCTGATCGCCGGTGAACTGTCCGTGCGTTGGGATCTGTTGGCCGACGCGACCAAGGGTCCGCTCGTCTGGAAGGCGATTGCCCGCCAGATGGGTCCGCAGGCGCTGCGGATGAACCTCAACACGCTGCTGCGTCACGAGGTGCTGGGTAACGGCACGGCTGATCGCGAGATGGTGGATTACGTGGCGAACCGCTTGGCGGACGCTGACGAGATCCGTCGCTCGCGCCAGTTCCCGTACCAGTTCCTGGCGGCGTACCTGAACGCATCGGCGGAAGTTCCGCAGAAGATCAAGGCGGCGCTGCATCAGGCTGCCGAGATCGCTTGCGGTAACGTGCCGGAGCTGCCGGGTCCGGTCGTCATCGGTCTGGACACGGCTGGTTCGATGAGCTGCCCGGTCACGGGATACCGTGGTCGAGGCGGCACGACGAAGATGCGGTGCGTCGACGTGGCGGCACTGTTCGCCGCGGCGATCCTGCGTCGTAACCCGGACAGTGTGGTCATCCCGTTCGACACCCGGGCGTACGGCGTCCGCATTGATCCGTCCGACTCGATCCTGAGTCTGTCGGAGCGACTGGCGAAGTACGGCGGCGGTGGAACCGACTGCTCGATCCCGCTGCACCAGGCGAACACCAGGTACCGCAAGCGGCAGTTTGCGGGCGCGGTGCTGGTGAGCGACAACGAGAGCTGGGTTTACCGTAACCGAGCGTTCGCTTACGGTCGCCAGGGTGCGACGGGCGTGCTGTCCGAGTGGCAGACGTTCGTAGCGAACCAGCAGCGGATGGGCACAGAAGCGCCGAAGCTGGTCTGCATTGACATCCAGCCGTATGGTTCGACGCAGGCTCCGGAGCGGGACGATATCCTGAACATCGGCGGCTTCAGTGACGCCGTGTTCCAAGTGGTCGCCTCGTACCTGGGTGACGACACCAACCGGTTCGTCGCCGAGGTGGAGTCGGTTGAGCTGTAAAGCGGCTCTGTTGTCAAAACCGACGCCCCTGGTCTGAGCAATCGGGCCAGGGGCGTTCTTCACAACTCCGCGTGTCACGTCTCCGAAAGTGCGGAACACGACCGCGCAGCCATCGTCTGCTGACTTGTTACGCCAACGCCTCAGCCATCATCGCTTCCACAGCCGGTTTGATCACCTTGGCTGCATCATCGCGACCGTGGACGTGACGCAGGACAAGCGTTCCTTCGACCAGCGCCGTTTAGCGATCGGCGAACGTCTCCGGGTCGGCAGCGCCTGCTGCTGCGGCCAGGTCGCGGAAGTAGTCTCGGTTCTTGCGCTTGTGCTCGGCGGCGACCTTGTGGACGGGATCGTGTGGATTCGGGAACTCAGCGGCGGCGTTGATGAACTGGCAG
>CAZUXX010000548.1:0-3094 GCA_964624215.1 uncultured Planctomycetaceae bacterium | reverse complement strand
ATTCGTCGCGGCCAAGTGGAAGCGGATGAAGATTGTCCCATCCGGCGTGTGCAGCGACGACGAATTTGTTCGTCGCGTTTACCTTGACCTGACCGGGCTGCCCCCTTCGGCAGATCAGTTGCGGTCATTCCTGGCGGATGACCGGCCGACCCAGGAGAAGCGTACTGCCCTCGTGGATGAACTGATCGGCTCCGAGGCGTTCGTCGACTACTGGACGAACAAGTGGGCTGATCTTCTCCAGGTGAATCGGAAGTTTCTCGGTGCTGAAGGGGCGAGGCTGTTTCGGGACTGGATCCGGCAGGAGGTCGCTCAGAATACCCCGTACGACGAATTCGCCTACAAGATTTTGACGGCGAGTGGTTCGAACAAACTGAATCCTCCCGCGTCGTACTACAAGATCCTGCGGGAGCCGACCGAGATCATGGAGAACACGACCCACCTGTTTCTGGGTGTGCGGTTCAATTGCAACAAATGCCACGATCACCCGTTTGAGCGGTGGAATCAGGATCAGTACTACGAGACGGCGGCGTTCTTCGCGCGGACGGACCTGCAGCGGGATCCACAGAACGCCGACGGGAACATTGGCGGGACGGCCGTCGAGGGAGCCAAGCCGCTGTGGGAGGTCGTCGTCGATCGAAGTGAAGGCGAGATGACCCATGTCCGCACGGGGGCCGTTGCGCCGCCTGTCGTGCCGTACGACCGTGACATCCCAGTCGCGGAAGAGGCATCGCGACGAGAACAGCTGGCGACGTGGATCACGTCTGCCGAGAACGATTACTTCGCCCGCAGCTATGCCAATCGGGTCTGGGCGTACCTCATTGGCGTCGGTCTGATTGAGCCGATCGACGATATCCGGGCGGGCAATCCCCCGACGAATCCTGAACTGCTCGACTACCTGACCGGGGAGTTTGTGGAGTCGGACTTCAACGTGCGGCATCTGATGCGGCTGATCTGCACCAGTCGTACGTACCAGTTGTCGATCGAGACCAACCAGTGGAATGCGGATGACACGCTGAACTATTCCCACGCGCTGCCGAAGCGGCTTCCGGCGGAAGTGCTGTACGACGCTGTGTATTCTGTGACGGGCGCGAAGATGAATATCCCGGGAGTTCCGGCGGGAACCCGGGCGGCGGCACTGCCGGATGTGGGGGTTGAACTCAAGGATAACTTCCTGGCGAACCTGGGGCGGCCGGTGCGGGAGTCGGCCTGTGAATGCGAGCGGTCTTCGGAACTGCAACTCGGCCCGGTGATGGCCCTGATGAACGGACCCACGGTCTCCGAGGCAATCTCGCAGCCCGGGAACGGGATCGAACAGCTGGTCAGTAGCGAGCCGGATGATGAGAAACTCGTCAACGAACTGTTCGTGCGCATCCTCTCCCGATCGGCCACAAAACAAGAGGTCGCAGCGACGCTCTCCCTCCGGCAGGACCTCAAGTCGCAGCATGAGGAACTAGTCGCTCAACTGAATGCGTATCGCGAGAAGATCGCTCCGGTCGTCGCAGAGCGGGAAGAGAAACGGCAGAAGGCGATTGCGGCAGCCGAAGGGGCATTGAAGAGCTATGCCGAGGAGATCCGACCTCGGGAAGAAGCGGCGGAGAAGTCCCGGCAGGAGAAAATTGCGGCGGCTCAGCAGGCGATCGACCGGTATGTGGCCACGATTCCCGAGAAGCTTGCGGCGTGGGAGCAGACCGTGGCGAGCGGCGAGACCGGATGGACGATTCTCAACCCGCAGGATCTGAAGACCTCGACCGGTGCGACTCTCGCCCGGGAGGACGATCTCTCGGTGTTTGCCTCGGGCCCGAACAACAAACGGGGAAATTACACCCTCTGGGCGACATCCGATCTCGCCAGGATTACCGGCATCAAGCTGGAAGTCTTTTCCGATCCCCGGCTGCCTTCCAACGGGCCCGGCCGGGCCCCGAACGGAAACTTCGTGCTCAGCGAGTTCACCGTCGAAGCAGCGCCGGCCGCGGCGGCGAACCGGAAGAAGAAAGTTGCCTTGCAGAACGCACAGGCCAACTTTTCCCAGCAGGGGTATGACGTCTCGACGGCAATCGACGGGAAAGCTCCGCAGGCGAACAACGGCTGGGCGACGCATCCCAAGACGGGTGAGACCAGAATCGCCACTTTCGAGCTGAAGGAGCCGCTGGAGATCGAAGGGGGGGCGAAGCTGTTCTTCAAACTCGACCAGCAGTACCAGGGGCGGGATCACACGATTGGCCGGTTTCGCATTTCGGTGACATCGGCCGCACCTCCGCTGCAGCCCGGTTTGCCGAAGCATGTGCTGGAGATCGTCAGGACTCCGCAGGCTGAACGGACTGAGGAGCAGCAGGCCGCTCTCATCGAGCACTACAAGCAGATCGACTCAGAACTGCAGAATCTCAACAAGGCTCTGGCCGACGCCCAGAAGCCGCGTCCGGAGGATCCGAGGCTGGTTGAACTCCGGAACAAGCTGGAAGAGGTCAGCCGGCCGTTGCCGACCGATCCGACACTGGCCCGCTACGAGCGCGCCGTGGAACTGAGTGCGAAGCAGTTGGAAAACGAGCGTCTGACGATGGCACAGGATCTCGCCTGGGCCCTCATCAACAGCCCGGCTTTCCTGTTCAATCGATAGCAGCAGGCACGTTCGTCCGGATTCACCGGTTGATCGTGCCATCCCACGTCGTCACCGACTGGAATTGTGTCCCCTGATGTCAGCGCGTGCTGATGTCCCGAGAGTCGAATCAGGCAGGGCCGACCTCGACGGTTCGTCCCTTCAGACTTCAGGAGCCTTCCGATGATGATTCGCGTTCCCGGTCAGCCCGGCAAAGACCTGTGCGATTCCCACCTCGGCATGACTCGCAGGGACGTGCTGCGTGTGGGGGGCAGCAGCATGCTTGGTCTTTCGCTGGCGAACATGCTGCAGATCAAGGCGGCGCAGGCGAACGAGGCCTCCCCGCGTGGCTGGAACCAGGCAAAGAGCATCATCCTCTGCTATCTGCAGGGTGGCCCGAGCCACATCGACTTGTGGGACCCGAAGGAGCATGTCCCGGACAATGTGAAGTCGGCGTTCAGTTCGATCCCGACCAAGTTGGCGGGGGTGCATTTCACGGAG
>CAZUXX010000547.1:0-3107 GCA_964624215.1 uncultured Planctomycetaceae bacterium | reverse complement strand
AGAGCTGTTGATCTTCCTCACACCGCGAATCATCCACGGCGACGGCGATGCCGAACTCGTCAAGCAGGTGGAAGCAGAGCGTCTGCACTTCTTCGAGGAAGAGGCAGAGGCCATCTTCGGCCCGCTGTACGGGATTCCGGAGGCCGGCGGAGACTTCTGTCCTCCGGGAAGTGAGTACGGCGTTCCCGGCATGATGCCCTTCGAGGATCCGGTGAACCCGATTCCTCTGCCGGGACAAACAGACGACATGCTGCCGCAAACCATGCCCGGCAGTGGGACCTGGCGGCTCGCTCCGCCACCCGGCGGGGCTCCGATGGCCCCTGCCCTGAATGCACCGGGGGCATCGCCAACACCCACAACGCGCTCCAACCAGACTGAATGAACGCCGCAAATCGTCGGTCGGGTTTATGTCCCTTTGCTGAACGGCTTCCCATGTCTCGCGAACAGCTGTGTCTGATGCTTGTTGCCGCGGCCTGCTGCCTGGCAGGCTGCGCAGAGCTGTCGAAGTCGGGATTCGGACGACGGAAAGTGGTCGTGCCGACACGCGCGAATCCGGTCGTCGAGATTGTCTGTCTGTGGGAGCCTGGGGAGGGGGTCGGTATCGACAACGGTCCCGCCCGGGGATTTGTGGGTCAACTCCTGTTCATGACCTCGGCCGAGCCGGAGCCGGCCAGGGTGGACGGTGACATCCGCATCTATCTGTTCGACGATCAGGGGACCATCGAAGAGCAGGGGAAGCCGATTCATCAGTTCGATTTCTCGGCAGAGGCGTGGAACAGATACCTGCGGGAAACGAACATCGGAGCCGGCTATCAGATCTTTGTTCCATACACGCGGCCGGGCGGCTATCAGGCCAAATGCACTCTGAGGGTCCGGTACACTCCGGCGGACGGGGGGCCGCCGGTCTTCTCCCGGATGACGACGGTCAGCCTGCCTGGCCGCCGTCGTCCGGAGAACGGGGCCGGTCAGTCTGCTGCGGCAGCGACGCAGGACCCGGGAGTCTCCGCGTCGAAAGCGCTGGAGAAACGGCGTGCGGAATTCGGAATGTCACTCTCTTCGGGGGGGGGCCGGGAAACCCGGGCCGACCTCGATGTATTGTCGGCGAAGCTCGCGGAGCTTGGTCGCAAGGTCAACAGCGAACCGGTGGAACAGGCTCCGGTCGATTCGGCCGTCGAACCTTCGGCGATCGATCCCGACGAAGAAGACGAGGCGTCACCCGCGCCACGATTCCGCCTGATTCAGTGACAACAGGCGACGATCGCCGCCCACGGCAGGAAAGATGCTCCCGGAAAAGGATCGATTCCTATTCCTCTTCTTCTTCCTCGTCGCCGGGCCCTTCGAGGACGTCGTTGAGGACATCGATCATCCGCCGGAGCTTGCCGAAGTCCCGTCGGTTGAAATGCAGCGCAATCCGCGGGAGGTCGGCGAGGTGATCTTCCTCGACTTCGTAGTCGTGGGCGACAGTGCGGCGGATCTTCCCCCGGGTGAGGATGCCGGCGAATTCGGTATTGAGCCGGTCGAGCAGATCGTCCGGAACGTCGTGGTGCAGCCGGATGTACAGCTCATCACCGATGTAGCGCATGCTGTTGTACACCTCGTAAAACCGCATGATCTCGGCATACGCTTCGCGGACGTTGTCGGTCACCCGAAACAGGGAGAGGTCTTCGGGAGAGATCAGCCCGTCCTTCACAAGCCGCTTCTTGATGAAGACCAGCCAGTCGGCGTAATACCCTCCACCAGGTTCATCAATGCACACGATCGGCATCATGTCCCGCTTGCCGGTCTGCACGAGTGTGAGCGTTTCGAAGAGTTCGTCCTGGGTGCCGAACCCGCCCGGGAACATCGCAACCGCGTGGACTTCTTTAACGAACAGCAGCTTGCGCGTAAAGAAGTATTTCAGATTGACGAGCTTCTCGTCGTCGCTGATGACGTAATTTGCCTCCTGCTCGAAGGGGAGCATGATGTTCAGCCCCATCGACATCTTGCGGCCGGCTCCGACATGCGCGGCCTCCATGATCCCGCCGCCAGCCCCGGTGACCACATACCAGCCGGCCCGTGCCATCCGCCGACCGAACTCGACTGCCTGCTGGTATGCAATGTTGTCGGGCTTCAGGCGGGCCGAGCCGAACACGGTCACTTTGCGCTGTCTGCGAAACGGCGTGAACACCTTGAAGGCATAGCGGAGTTCACGCAGCGCCCGGCTGACAATCTTCAGATCGCCCCGGGTCGCCTTGTCGCGGGCAAACTTGTCGGCGGTCTCCTTGATTTCCTCGATCAGCCGCGACGAGCCAGTGGAATCGAGGTCATGCTCGGTTGGGAGCGGAAACTCCTCCGAGACGTCTGGCAGCGCGCGCCGAACCCTCCGTGCCATCGTCCCGTACCTCCTGTTCGCTTCTGGTTTCCGGTGTCTTGCTGATTGGCGAGGACAGTAACTGTCTGCGGTGGGTTTGACTGCGCCAAATCCACATGCGGCGGAGTCAACACCGCGTGGTCCCGAGGCCGCAAATCCGAGTCAGGAACGTCAACGGCGGCGTGCCAGCGACGCGACGGCCCTCAGGCACCGATCGCCTCAAGGGCCTCCTCGCGAGTGTCGTAGATCGCCCAGAGAGTGTCGAGAGATGTCAGACGCAGCAGTTCCCGTGCGGTATCCCCCGCTTCGGCGATCACCAGCTCTCCTCCCTGCGAGCGGACCAGCTTGTGGCATCGCAGCAACAAAGCCATGAAGATCGAGCCGAAGTAGTTCAACTGGCCCAGGTCGAACACCACGAGAGGGAGTTGGTCTTCACGGATGGGGTCGAGCAGCAACTCCGCTGCGCTCTCGACTGAACCCCAGCCCAGAGCCTCAGCTGCCGGAGACGGAATGACAACGAGGGCATCCCCGTGCCGCTCGATGCGAAAGAGATCTCCGGAGGTCTCCATCAGCCTTCAGCCCCCTGAGCAGTTGCTGCTTCAGAACCGATACCGATCTCGGGGCTCTGGGGCGTGAGCTTCCGGTTCGTCGGCACATTTGCCTTCAGCCATTCCGCAAGAGCGGTGATGTGCTTCTCATCGATCGCAGGCATCCCCCTGGGATCACGGACCAGGGTGTTCACGATCGGCAGAATCAG
>CAZUXX010000546.1:0-3110 GCA_964624215.1 uncultured Planctomycetaceae bacterium | reverse complement strand
AAACCCAGATAATCAGTTAGTGGCTACAATCGTTGAAGAGGATGTGGCCTTTGGTCCGGAGGGGATGTTGCTGATCAACCTCGCCGAGAAGAAGGGGGGAGGTCTGTTCGGTGGGGGAGGCGACAAGAAAAAGGCCGAAGCCCGCGAAGCAGCCCAGGCTCACCTGCGAGACGAGAAGCCGCTCCAGGAGGTCCCTGCTGCCGAGACTCAGAAGTTCTCGCTCGAAGAGATGACCCAGATGCGGGTCGCTCAACCGGCCGCGAACCCGGCCGAGTCGATGTTTGCCGGTGTGCCGGTGTTCGGTGAGAAGATGATCGCCGTGCAACTGCCGTTTGTGGAGGGGCAACCGCCGCGATTCCTCTCCTTTGCGCTGTCCGGTTTCCGCGAGTTCCGCGAGGCGGCCATGCGGGTGCAGCCGAACGTGCAGCTGAGCGCCACCGGCGTGCCGATCGAGGACGAGTACGTCGAATACACCTGCCACTACACCGACGTGAAGATTCAGGCGCTGCAGAACGTCGAGTGGTACCAGGCCGACCCGAAGTTCGAGGTGACACTTGCCGGATGGAAGTGTGCCGCCTGCGGACTCACCATCAGCGAAGATGCCCGGAAGAAGGAAGGTCTGGGCGGCAAAGCGGGGAAGGGCATCGCCAAGGCGAAATGCCCCAAGTGCACCAACAAATTCGGCGATCAGCCGCTGCACACGCTGCCCGAGAAGCTCGCTTCTGCCTCGCTCTCGGAGGAGACCGCCGCAGCGACATCGTCGGCGAGTTGAAGCCGAAGCAGTTTGACTGCCGGGGCAGACAGTGCGCTTCCTTGTCCGGCAGCGATTCGAGTGCCGTGGTCTGTTGGTGCAGGCGGGTATGTGATCCGCAGAAGAGATCCAGTTCCCCTCACATGCCGATCCGGCGGGCGCGGCGACGGCATGTCACCCGAAACTTGCCTCTGTTTCTTGCGGGAAGGGTCTAGCGATTGAGGATTGATCGCAGCGCTTCTTCCAGGTTCGGATGCTGGAACTCATATCCCGAGGCAATCAGTCGGTCGGGAGCGACCCGCGTGCTGGAGAGAAGCAGTTCGTCCGCCATCTGCCCCATGGCCAGTCGGGCGACGAAGGCGGGAAGCGGGAAGACGGTCGGCCGCCCCAGAAAGCGCCCGAGGGTTTTGGTGAACTCCTGATTGGTCACGGGATTCGGGGCAACGACATTCATCGGCCCGGAGAGATCATCCCGCTCCAGCGTGTGGATGATCGCGCCGACGACATCATCGAGCGAAATCCAGCTCATGTACTGTCGACCCGAGCCGACGCGGCCTCCCAACCCGAGACGGAACGGAATCAGCATCTCCTGGAGAGCTCCCCCGTCGCGACTGAGGATGACCCCGAATCTCAGGTGGAGGACGCGAATCCCCGCTTCTCGCGCAGGCTCGGCAGCCGCTTCCCATGCGGTGCAGACCTCCGAGAGGAAATCGGTCCCCGGAGCACTCTCCTCCGTCATGACCTCGTCCCCACGGTTGCCGTAATACCCGATCGCTGAGGCACACACGAGGACTTCGGGCCGGGGGGAAAGCGTTGCCAGAGACCGGCAGATGGACGCAGTCCCCTGCACGCGGCTGGACCGGATCTTTCGCTTCTGTTCTTCCGTCCAGCGTCCGGACGAAATGTTCTCCCCCGCCAGGTGAACAACCGCCCTGACGTCGGAGAATGCCTCCGGCTGAACCAGTCCCGATTCGACGCTCCACTGAGCTTCGCCCTCGCCGGGCTTTCCGCGAGTGAGCGCCAAGACCGGCATCTGGCGACCCCGCAAGGCGTCACACAAACGGTGGCCAACCAGTCCACTTGCCCCGGTCACGGCCACTGTCGCTCTTGAGTTCGTGTCGTGCTGTGTCATGGGTGTCTCGAACAGGCATCTTCGGGAGGGAGGGATGCACCGCCACCCGTGTCGCAGGCCCCCCCGGAAAGCAGCACCAGATCGCATCCCGCAGACGAATTGTGTCGCTGATGCAATGTGGACTATAGGCGAACTGCGGTGGCGAGCAGCCCTTGAGTCACGCAACGTGCACCTGACTCATTTGAGGGAGGACCGCGGCCCCCGACTCCGCTGCCTGGAGGGCGCGAAGTCGGCGAAGTCCGGCGGAATTCACTGCTTGCAGCAACTCCTCTTTTCAGCGCAGGGCAGTTGCTACTACATCTTCGCCCGCTCCGGATGCTCGCCGCGATTTCTCGCCATGAGGTTGTGATGCCGATTCTGCAACGACCGGGAATCAGTTCGCCGCCCGTCGTGGTCGCGGCCTCTGTTGTCCTCGCACTCCTGTTCGCCGGGTGCAACTCCCAGCCGGATGCTTCCGATGAATCGCTGGAGGTCCCGGACTGGGTGTCTGAGGCGGAGGGGGATGATGCGGAAGAAACAGCATCACTCGCGTTGAATCTCAAGCCGGGAGACCGGTTTCCTCTCCGCAAAACCGTGGAGAAGGAAGTCATCCAGATGCTTCCCGAAGGGGGGCATCAACTGCACAAGCTGCGCGTCGAACTGACCCTGGGAATGACGGTCGAGGATGTTCGCGACGGCAAAACGAAACTGAGTGTGCGTTACAACCGGGTGCGGTACTCGCGGACCTCGCCGGATGAGATTCTCGAATACGACTCGCTTCAGCCGCACCAGTCGCTGCCGCTTTCGATTCAGGCGTACCAGGCCATGGTCGGTGACGGGTTCGCCTTCTGGATCGACCAGAATCACCAGATCGAACGGGTGGAAGGATTCCCGGAGTTTATCCAGCGATGCCTGGCAGGCATTCCGGTCGACCGCCGGGACGACGTGCTGCGAAGCATCGAAAGCTCAACCGGGGAGAACGGAGTCGCCGACTTCGTCGACAACGCGATCGGTCTGCTGCCGTCACACCAGCCGAATCTGGGCGAATCCTGGCACAAGGAGCGGCACATCGAGCGACCCGTCCCGATGCGACTGGAGAACCGGTACACTCTCAAGGAGCTGACGGAGGACAAGGCGGTGATCCGCATCGACGGAACCATATTCCCCTCGGCCTCGCGGTTTCTTGTGGGAGACACGCAGCCGACCGGACTGCACATGGTTGTCCGGGATGGGTCGACGGTGGGGGAA
>CAZUXX010000545.1:0-3111 GCA_964624215.1 uncultured Planctomycetaceae bacterium | reverse complement strand
AGTCGCCGGGCGAACTTCGTCAGCAGCCACATTCGCCGTCCGGCCAGCTTTCGCTCCAGAGACCTCCAGTCGTCGACCACCTCCCAGTCGAGGTGCACCCAGTAATCCAGGCCCGCCCGCTTCAACGAGCGGTTGTCGACGCGAAACCCCAGTGGCCGCACCATCCAGAGCTTCGCACCGACCGCCACGCAACTGCGACCAATGTTCCCGGTGTTCTGCGGGATCTCCGGCTGGTAGAGCACTACGTGCAACAGCGGCTCAGACATCTCCATCCGCCAGTTGAGCCACCCGCGACAGATCCTCCTGCAGCTGTGCAGCAAGCTCGTCACGTCCGGAGAAGGGGACGCTCGGCCTCACAAACGCTTTGAGATCCACCGAGAGTTCGTGTCCATACAGGTCACCCGCAAAGCCGAGCAGGTGGACTTCGACCTTTCGTTCCTGCTCTCCAAATGTCCGGTTTGGACCAATATGCATCGCGGCAGCATACCGCGCGCCCTCGACCGTCGCGGTGCCCGCGTAAACACCGTCCGCCGGAATCAGGGTGGCGATCTGCGTCAGGTTCGCCGTCGGAACACCCAGTTCGCGGCCACGTCGGGACCCGGGCGTCACGCGCCCCGTCAGTCGATACGGATTTCCCAGCATCCGTACCGCCGTCTCGAAATCGCCATCCCCCAGAGCTCTGCGGATGGCACTCGACGAGATCATCCGTGTTCCGTCATACACCGGTTCGACGACATCGAGAGTCATCCCGGCAGACTCGCACAGACGCCGCAGCATTTCGACGTTCCCCGCACGGTCCCGCCCGAAAAAGAAGTTGATCCCCTCGACCAGTCCGCAGGCCGCCAGTTCATTCACGACAATCCGCGAAAAGAACTCCTCCGGTGCAAGGTTGAGCAGTTCCCGCGACGTCGGATAGGCAATCAGGCAGTCGACACCGCACGTCTCGATCAACTCGGCCTTCCGCTCGAAGGTGCTCAGCCGGGGTGGAGTCTGCTCCGGAGACAAGAGCGCAATCGGATGCGGGTCGAACGTCAGCACCACTGCCGGCACGCCGCGCTGGCGGGAATACTCGCACAGCCGTCCCAGCATCGACTGGTGTCCACGATGGACACCGTCGAAGTTGCCGATCGACAGATACCCGCCCCGGTACGCGTCCGGATCGTCAAATCGCCGCAGTATGATCATAACCCGGAATGCCGCTCACCCGGCGTCGCTACCGGCAGCGTTCAGACAATCTCCGTCTGGCAAAAGCACACGTGGCCACTGTATCGCACCATCCGCCGCGACGCGAATGGCTTTCACGATGCAGTGGCCACCTGCTGCGTTCGACCCGGGCGTCCCTCCGGTCAGGGAACGAACACGAACTCCGGCGTGTTCACCAGGGCCCACGTCGCATCTTCGGCGCGGGCACGCCAGTCGGGATGCAGTCGCACCGACGGAGGATCCCCTTCCTGAATCTCACGCTCCCGGTTCATCGCCTCGACGTCCGCTTCCGGCGCGAAGTGAGTCGACCAGGTGATCCCGCTGCGGAAGATCCGTTGCGGCTTCACAGCCTCCGGACCGGCAACAATCCGGTCGTCGTACCCCTCACTCAGAAACTCGACAAACGTCTGGCGCTCATCGCTCGTGGGAGCACGTGAGAGCACCCGCAAGAACAGCGATTCGACAAACTGGTCGACAGGTCCAGCCTCCAGAGCCAGTTCCGTCAGCGCACTGTAGTCCGAATAGTCCAGCGCCCGGGTCGGGGCCGTTCCATTGGCCAGAGCCATCGGCTGCAGAGGCGTCAGCACGTCTTCACGCTCCGTCAGCGGATCCTGACGCTGCTGCCTCCAGCCGAACGCCGACATCAGGTCGATCACGCTCTGGGCCACGGGCAGGTTGAGCGACGGGCGATCACGCTCGTTGCTCACGGCCAGAAACTGCCAGGCACGACGCGGATACCGCAGGTGCACAAACCGCGAGGAGTGATGCTTCCCGTCACGGTCCATCGTCAGTTCTTCGCTGCCGTAGTCCTTGCCGGTGATCTGCATCAGCGAGTCGGCCAGTTGCTCACCGGTCAGTCGCCGCTTCGCCGGGCCGGCAGTCAGACGCACTGCATCCGGATCGCTCGCCGGAATTCGCTGGTACGCCTGCGAGTTCAGGATGAGGCGGGCCATCTCTCGCAGGTCGTAATCGCGACGAATCAATTCCGCCGCCAGGAAGTCCAGCAGCTCCGGATTCGACGGATCGGCATCTTCCCAGTCATCGATCGGTTCCACGATCCCCCGGCCCAGATACCGGTGCCACAGCCGGTTGGCAATCACCCGTGCAAACCGGGTGTTCTTCGGTGAAGTGACCTGCGCCGCCAATTGCTCACGGCTGTCGGAGGGATTGCGAAGGAACTTCTCCGGCAGCGGTTCTGCCGCAACCTCCGCAGTCGAATCCGACTGGGCCAGCTCAACAAACGGCCAGTCCGGCTTCACCGAGCTGCCCGGCGGCAGCGTCA
Organism: uncultured Planctomycetaceae bacterium; assembly: GCA_964624215.1. Taxonomy (GTDB): domain Bacteria; phylum Planctomycetota; class Planctomycetia; order Planctomycetales; family Planctomycetaceae; genus CAZUXX01. The sequence continues at coordinate 626 of CAZUXX010000545.1, read as the reverse complement.
CCTTCACCACCATGTTCTCCAATTCTTCCGGTGTCGCCGGAATCGAACTCGATTTCGGAACCGCCTGCGGTCCCCGCTTGAGCATCGCCGCCATCTTGAACAGGTCTTCCTGCAAGACGTCGTGATACGGGGCGTCATGACACCGCGCACATTTCATCTCGATACCCAGAAAGGCCGTCCCGATCACGTGTGCCTTGGCGGCCATCGGGACGTCGTTCTGGGACGCGATCGAGAAGCCGGCCGGTCCTCCGTACGCCGAACTCCCCTCCATCAGAATCAGTTCGGTCACGAACCGGTCGATCGGCTTGTGGTCGAGAAACGACTCGTAGATGAACTGCCGGAACGGTCCGGAGTTGTTCAGTTCCGGCTTCGTCAGACCCGGATTCTCCGCCAGCACGTCCTGCCAGTAGCCGGTCCAGTGGTCCGCCCACGCCGGATGCTCCAGCAGGCGATCAATCACCAGTTGACGCCGGGTCTCCGGCGGATCCGCAAAGAATTCCTCGATCTGCTCCGGCGTCGGGACCGTGCCAATGGTGTCGAGGGTCACCCGGCGGAGGAACGAGAAGTCGTCTGTCAGCGGCATCGGCCGCAGGCCGGCCTCTTCCAGCCGCGCCGCAATCAGCCGA